>PMIZ01000258.1 GCA_003157225.1 Actinomycetota bacterium
GCCCACCATCATCTTCTACACCAACCTCGACCGCCTGCGCAAGCACCTGGTGGAGATCGCCCCCGAGGATACGGCCGCTATCGAGGAGTTTCTGAGTGACGCCAAGCGCGTTGCCGGCCTCGATCTACCCTCGGATCTGCCGCCTCGCGAACTGATGGGCCCCGGCGCCATCCTGCACATGCTGCCGCTGATGCCCCGGCTCATGCGCTACTTGAAGCCGCTTCGCAAGTGGAACGCCCTGACCATCGCCCAGTTCGTCGAGCGCTTCAAGAATCCGGGTCTGCGCGAGGCCTTCCAGCAGGTCTGGATCCCGGAGATGTCGGCCTTCATACTGCTCGCGACCTTCGCCTGGTTCCACGACCGGCAGGCCGGTTACCCGCTGGGCGGGTCGATGCCCATCGCGAAGCTCACGGAGAAGCGCTTCCTCGACCTCGGTGGCGCCATCGACTACCGGGCCCGAGTCACCGAGATCGTGGTCGAGAATGATCGCGCCGTTGGCGTCCGTCTGGCCGACGGACGCGAGGAGCGGTTCGACTGGGTGGTGTCGGCAGCCGACGGGCACGCGACCATCTTCGACATGCTGAAGGGCCGCTACGTGGACGATACGGTCCGCGGCTGGTTCGAAAACTACGTGCCGTTCCCCCCGCTGGTGTTCGTGGGCCTTGGCGTGAACCGCACCTTCGGTGGCGAACCCCGGCTGGCGACCGGCGCCAGCCTTGGCCTCACCGAGCCCCTCCGCATCGGCAACAAGGAGGTCTCCCGTTTCAACTACCACCTTCGCAACTACGACCCGCACCTGGCTCCGGCCGACAAGACCGCCATCACCTGCATGTTCGCGTCCGACTACGACTACTGGAAGCAGCTGGCGGAGGACCGCGAACGCTACGAGGCTGAGAAGAAGGCCATCGGCGAGGCGGTGGTCGGAGCGCTCGACCGGCGCTTCCCCGGCCTGGCGGGCTTGGTGGAGATGATCGACATAGCGACCCCGGTGACTTTCGAGCGGTACACGGGCAACTGGAAGGCCAGTTTTGAAGGGTGGTTGCCCACGCCAACCAACCTGCACACGGAGATGCGGAAGACTCTACCGGGACTGGAGGGTTTATACATGGCCGGCCAGTGGGTGTCGCCGGGAGGCGGGCTCCCCGCGGGCCTCATGACCGGGCGCCAGGTGGTGCAGCTCATGTGCCACAAGGACAGGCGCCGGTTCCGAACGACTTCGTAGCGACACGGCCGGCCCGGGTAGCGGGCGCGCCGGCCCGCGCCGGCGCTGAGTCAGAGCAACGGATCGAGCCAGCCCGCCAGCACCGCGCACCCGCACAGCACGAGCAGCAGCAGCCCGGCCAGCGTCCAGCGGGCTTTCGAAACCCACGGCCCGACGCCGCGGAGCAGGGCCCTCGGTCCCCTAGTTCGTTGCCAGCGCGCCGCCACCGACAGGATGACGACCAGCAACGCCCCTCCCAGACACCAGCCGGCGACCACGTCGCTCAGCCAATGCGCCCCGAGATACACCCTGGACACGCCGATTGCTCCCGCGACGAGCAGACCGGCGATGGTGCCCACCCGTTTGATCGCATGGCGCCCGCCGGACCAGCTCAGGAGCGCGTAGACCAGCAGCCCGATGAACACCATACTCATCACGGCGTGGGCGGAGGGCATGCTCTGGGAGTTTGGCTGCCCGATGAGGGCCACCGTTTGGGGAGGCCGCGTTCGCGCTACCAGCGCTTTCGCCATCTCCACGAGCGCCCAACTTATGATCAGCCCGCCGGCGGCCGCGCCCGCCAGAGTCCGCCGCCCCCAGGCCCAGAGAAGAACGACGGTCGCCGCGGTCAGCGGCGCCATGAGCGCATCGTCACCGATGACGGTGAAGAGCCAGAACGCCCTGCTTCGGATCGGACTTCGCCAGGCAATGAAGGCCTCATTGATGTGCTGGTCCCAGGCCGGAAGCGCGGAACCCGCGCGCGAGGCCACGGCCAGGGCGACGAACGCCGCCAGCAAGGCCGCTGCCAGCAACCACCGCCAGTAGCGCGCCCACAGACGGACCACCCTACTTGACAGGTTCCACCGCATGCCGAAGCACCGTCTTCAGGTTCTCCGGCTTGGCCGTGCGCGGGTCGCCCAGGTAGATCTCATGGTGACGACCCCGGTAGACGTAGTCGTGAGCTGTTGCGAACGATTCCATTCTTTCGAGGGTGCGCGGCTCGTCGATGTACGGCCCGATATGCATGCACTGCACGCACAGGCCTTCGGCGAAGCGTTCCAACCGCAACTGGTCCAAGCTGCCGATGTCGACTCCCTCTTTGAGTCGCTTCTTCCGCAGTTGCACGCGGGCCTCGTCGAACATCTCCCGGGTGATGTGGTCGGGCTGCATCATCATGAGCGTCCACAGCCATTGGTCGGTCTCGGCGTAGTCGATGCCGCCGCCCAAAGTGGTCCACAGTCCCTCCAGCGTCATGACCGTGTAGTCGATGGGATCCACAGGCCGTAGCTTCGAGACGAACTTGAGGGTGTACGAGATGCCATAGAGCGCGCCGATGGCCGAAGTGAACGCGGGCGAATCGCCGGGCATCGTCCCCGGCTCGATCTGCCCGTCGATCATGGCGAACTGCATCTCCGGCACGTCCACCGCCACGACCTCTTTCGCCGACGGCAGGTAGAGATGCTTCAACTGCTTCTTGAGGTCCAGCTTGACGAGATCCGCCATGGCGCCTCTCCTCGCTCCGCATACGTCGCCCGCTCTCCCGCGCCCAGTCTGCTGCAAACATACCACTGGGAGTGGGAACACGGCGCAAGGGGAACAGCAAACGAAAGAACGCGAAGCAAAGGAGAGAACATGCACGATCCTGACGAAAGGGCTTGCTTCCCCAAACCCTATTCCCAGTTCGGAGCCAAGTTCCCGGATATCCTGAGGAAGAACGAGGAACTCGGCATTCTTATCCACGAGCACGGCGGGCCGCTCGATGAGAAGACCCGTTTCCTCATCAAACTGGGCATCTCGGCAGCCAGCAACCACCAGACGGCCGCCGTCACACATGCCGTGCGGGCGCGCGAGGCAGGGGCCACCGAGGAAGAGGTCATGCACGCCCTGCTTCTGGTCATCCCTACCTGCGGCTTCCCGACCTTCATGGAGACCTACCGCCAGATCCTGGAGAACCAACCGGCGCAAGGATAGGCCCTCCCAGCTCCACGGCACGGTTCCGCCTCACCACTCACGCCGGGTCGTAGGGCGCGCCACCAGGCGCACGCCCCATACCAGGCCAGGCGCCAGCCGGGCCGAGACCGGCAACTGAGAGGTCGCCCCCGGAAGCGGCAGGATATTTCCAGACCGGCATTTCGCGAGCGTTGCCAATAGCCGGAAGGGGAATGCCCTGCCGCCTCCGCGCGGCCACTAAGATATGAGAGAACTCAGCCCGGCTGGCAGCCCGGGCAGATGAATACGTCCCCGCCACCCAGGCTCAGCCGTTGGATGGCCAAGCCACACGCCGGGCACTCTTTGCCCTTCATGCCCGGGCCCATGGCCGGCTGGTAGCCGCCCGGACGCCCGTAAAGGTCGCGGAAGGTCGCCTTGCCGCCCAGGCGCAGTCGCTCGGAGACCACGAACTGCATGGCGTCGTAGAGGGCGGCCCTCTCCTCCGGCGTGAGCTGGGAGGCCTTCCGCTTCGGGTGGGCGCCGGCGCGATAGATGATGTCCTGGAAGGCGCTGTTGCTGAGCCCCACCACCACTGCCTCCTTGCCCACCAGAATCGGTTTCAGCTGACGATTCATGCCGCCCAACTGCTCCACGAACGCTTCTTTCGACAACCGTTCCTCGTTCGGCTCCGGGATCTCCGACAGGAAGTCCCGCCTCACCATGTAGTGCCCGGCCAATTCCTCATCGGCGCGCGCGTTGACGCAGCCCATGGTGATGATCCGCACTGTGAGCGCCGACCCACCAGCCAGGTCGAGCCGAAAGTGGTAGCTCGCCGGAAGAGAATCGCCATTCTTGTGATAGAAGATCACTCCCCCATATTCCGGCGCGAGAATCAGGTTCTGTTGGCCGCTGAGCTTCACCAGGATGGTGTTGCCTCGGGAGACGACGGATTCGACGCTCTGGCCCACCAGGCGAGAGAAAGAGGACGGATCCTTGTCGACGAAGCCCATCCGCTGCAGGCTCGCGGTGCCGCGCAGCTCGAAGCCGGTCACGGTCTTGCCGGGTAGCTCGGCCGACATCTGGCGGGCGAGGATGGTGGCCTCCGGCATCTCGATGCTCATCGCTCCTCCTTCGTGAAGGCCGTCCTTGCGGGTGCCCGATTATCATATACTGGGGTCGCGTGGGGGGATACGCTAAGAGTCTGCAGCACGGCGGTCGACAGGAGGGATTGCGATGAGTCCCGACTCCATGACATCTGGCTGGTACTACTCGAAGCGCGGCGCTCCCGGTCAACAAGGTCCTCTCGGCTGGCAGGAACTGTACTCGCGGGCCCAGACGGGAGAGCTGGGCACGGACGACCTGGTCTGGAACCAGCAACTGCCCGACTGGCTTCCCGCCGCCCAGATCCTGGGGCTGTTCGGAGCGGCGGCCCAGCGGCAGTCCCAGATGCGGCAGCGCGACCCCAACGCCGTTCCCGGCTCCTCCCGATCCTGATCCCGGTCATTGCACTGATACTGGTCGGCGCGGGGCTGGGAGCCTACTTCGGCTTCTTCCGCGGAGGCGACGAGAACGTGGCGACCGGTGACGGAACGACCGTTACCAGCGAAACGGCCACCGAGAGCGTCACGGCCGGGAGCACGGATCTCGATGTCATCGAGGTCAAGCTTCCGGACGGGTCCAAGCTCATCGACACGGAGGCGTGGGGCAGGGTCCCTGCCAACCAGGTCTGCGTCATCCTGGCCGACGGCAAGACCCGCAAAGACGCCGACCAGGTCGCCAAGGCTCTCGGCGGCACGGTCGTGGGTGAGTTGGAGTACCTGAACGCCTATCAGGTCGAGACCATCGGTGTCAGCGAGGCGCACCCGTCCAGCCTACCTACGCTTTTGGCATGATCGGCGCCCTTCTCAAGGAAGTGAAGGCCGATGCGCAGGTCATCAACGTGTCATATGGCACGAGAAGCGTGAAACCCGGCAACGCCGCCGGCGCGGCCGCCTTCAGGAAGTTCTTTCAGAAGATGGCGCAGGACCACCCGGGAACTATCTTCGTTTGTGCGGCGATGAACAACGGCTCGCCGATAACACAGACCAACAACTACCCGGCGGGAGCCGCCTCGGGACTCGCCAACGTCATAACCGTCGGCAACGTCATGAACGACGGAAGCAAGGCGGACAGCAGCAACTACGCCGGCGCCGGAGGGGAGGTCACCATTTCGGCTCCCGGATACCAGGCCGTGCGCGGGACCGACGCCAACGGCAATCCGATCATCGACACGTATCAGTTCAACGGTGAGCCCTACGGCGATGGAGGGACAAGCATGGCCACTCCGCAGGTCGCGTCGGCAGCCGCCGTGCTCAAGTCCCTCAATTCCAAGCTCACCGCCGCGCAAATCAAGCAGATCCTGGTCGAGACCGCCCGCCCGGGGCCGGACAAGATGGGCGGCATTTTGGCGATCGACGAAGCCGTCTTCAAGGTGATAAGCGATCTGCAACCGGATATGACCAGGGAGGAGCTGGAGGGCAGGGGGGTGATCGATGCAGTGGCGGCCAGCACCGATCAGCCCAACGTGTATAGCGTGCGAGCGATCCTGGCCGTGGTCCCCAAAGGCGGCACCCAGGTCACCATCACGGCTTCGGGCGGCGTCACGGTGGAGAGTGAGACCGCGCGTACTGTCGCCGGTCCCGCGGCCGACGAAGAATGGCCCACCGTTACGGTCCCGAACTCCACCACCGGCACCGGCTCCGACGCCGCGCCCACCGTAACCGTGACCCGCAAGGACAGTGGCGCCTCCAGCGTCATCAGCTTCGAGAAGATCGACCTCAACGGTCAGTGGAAGGGGACTTTCACCATCACCGAGATAAGCGTCACGGGGGCTGAGGCCAAAAAAAGCGCAGAGGAACAGGGCTGTAGTCCCGCCTCTATGGCAACGCTCAAGAACACGCCCTTGCCCCTGACCATGGACATCGCCGTGGACGATAGCGGCGGCGGCGCGTCCACCATGGTCGTCGATACGTCTTCTCTTGTGTCAGCCAGCGGCGGCGGTGTGGGCAGCACTCCCCAGACCTACAACTTCACCTTTGCCGACGATGTGCTCACCTTCCAATTCCCGCCATCGTCGGAGGGGACCACGACCATGACCGGCAAGGTGAGCAAACGGAATGGGAGTCTGGTCATCGCGGGGGACATGGCGGCCGTTGGCACCGGTTTCTCCATAAGAGCCGTGTGGACGGTGACGAAGCAGCAGTAGCTGGAGCGTGACGCAGAAGTGATTCACGTTCGTGCGCGAGCGGAGCTGAAGCTTGATCGGGTCCGGGCAGTCTACTTCGAAATCAGCGGGTTCCGCACCTTGAGGCCGGTGAACCGCCCAAAATCGCGATCCGCCGACCACAGCTCCGATACGCCGTGGGCCAGACAGAGGGTTGCCACTCTGGCGTCGTGGACCACCGGACCGGCCGCTCTGGACCGAAGCACCTGCCGGGAGAGCACCTCCCAGAAACCGACCCCCTCCGCCAGAAGGACAAGCCCCGGCGACTCAAGCCAGGCCTCGACCTGTGACACGGCTGACTCGAGTGGGCTTGGCGTCAGGAAGATACGGGGATGCGTGACCACAGCCAGGAACTCGTAGAGGCAGGGCCAGGGGATCGCCCACGGTTCGGACCCCTCGGCCAAGTTGCGGACCACATCACGTGCTGTCTCGAACCATGCCATGTCCTCGCGGTGGGCGTACACGAGGATGTTGGTGTCGACCGCGATCATCCGCCCCGTCCCGCGTAGATGAACCCCCGGATCTCGTCCCAGCGTTCGAGCGAGATGTCCGGATGCAGGCCGTCGCCCTTGAAGCTGGCATCCCGTAGTCTGAAGGCCTCGCTCTCCCGGCGATGCGCGATCGCCAAACGCAGACCCTCTTCCATCAGACTTCGGACCGTCGTACCTTGCTCGACGGCAACCGCCTTGGCCTCCGCTAGAAGAGCGTCAGCAATATCTATGGTTGTCTTCATATGGGTAACCATATCACTTGGCGCAATCCTACGCCAACTGAGCCGCCGCGACTCCCCAACCTTGGTTGCATACTGGCGGTTCCGCGCGGCCCCTTGCCTGTCATATACTGGGGCTACGGCACGCTAGTCTGCGGCGCCGGCCGCGACGACCGGGAGGGACTGCGATGACACCGAGCGCGATGGCATCAGACTGGTACTACGCGAGGCGGGGCGACCCCGCGGCGGCCCAAGCAGGCCCGCTGACGTGGGAGGAACTCTACGCACGGGCGCGAGCCGGTGCTCTCGGTGCGNNTACCCACCCGCCGCCTATTCACCCGGCGCCTATCCGATCGCGGCGCAATCACCAGCCCCTCGGCGCCGCGCCAGCCTCCTTACCTGGCTGATCCCGCTCATCGCCATCATCATCGTGGGGGCGGCGCTCGGAAGCTACTTCGGCTTCTTCTACCATCATGACCGCGACAACGGGACCGCCGTCAGCACCACGGCGAGCTCGACTGCTGGCGGCCAGACCACCTCGACCACGAAGGCTCAAACCGCCGGCGTCGGCACCGTCGAGCTCACCGTCCCCGATGAGGCCAACCTCGTCACGACCACCAAGTGGGGCGAAGTTCCGGTCAACGAGATCGGCGTCGTTCTCGCCGACGGCAAGACCCGCGCGGATGCCGACCAGATCGCCCAGCAGCTGGGCGGCACGGTCGTCGGCCAACTCGACTTCCTCAACCTCTACCAGATCCGGACTGCCGGAGCATCTGAGGCCGATCTGCAGGCCGCCCTCGACAAGGTCGTCGCCCTCGCCGGCGTCGAGCTTGCCTTCCCCAACCAAGAGAACTCCTCCGACGAAGAGATCTGGGGGATACGTCAGAGCCCGCTCAACGATCCCGCCTACAGCGGTGAATACGGGAAAGGCTACGCTCTCATCGGGGCGCAGAAGGCTTGGAACTACATCAAGGGCTCCGGCCTCAATCTCTCTCCGGTGAAGGTGGGCATCGTCGACGACGGCCTCTACGAGGGGACTGGGGAGTTCGCCGGCCCCAGCAAGATCGAGTACCCCGACCCGAACGCGGGCAAGCTCGCGAATCCCCTGACCAAGCCAAAAGTCGGAGGCGGCACGGTCCCCAACCCCGCCGGTAGCCACGGCACCAAGATAGCCGGCATCATCGGAGCCGACCCCACCAACAAAGGGCAGACCGGTATCGCCTCGACGGCGTTGGGCGACAAGCTCACTATCTCGGTAATCGACCACTACTCCCCACCTTATGGCAGTCCGCCCATGCCGAAGCCCGACCCCAATGATCCGACCCAGTACGTGGACACCGACGGCAAGTCTTACACCATCGGCAGCCTCGCGGCCCTTCTGAAGCAGGTCGAGGCGCACGCCACGGTGATCAACTGCTCCTTCGGCTCCGATCACCCGGATGCCAACAACTCCCTGGTGGCGGCGGCCTACACCAAGTTCTTCGAGAAGATGGCCAAGGAGCATCCCGACGTGACGTTCGTCTGCGCGGCAGGCAATGAGAACGGCGAGCTGACCAAGACCAACTACTTCCCCGCGGGTGCGGGCTCCAACCTGCCTAACGTGATAACCGTCGGGAACGTGATGAACAACGGCGACCCGCAGGACACCGACAGCAATTTCAGCGGGAATGGCGGCGAGGTCACGATCTCGGCTCCGGGCCAAGAGGCCGTCACGGGCGTGGACGCGAACGGCAAGCCCATCACCGACACCTACTCTGTGGGCGGCCACTACTACGGCGGCGGCACCAGCATGGCCACGCCCCAGGTCGCGGCGGCGGCTGCGCTGCTCCTCTCGCTCAACCCGAAACTGCAGGCCGCCGACATCAAGCAGATTCTGAAAGATACCGCCAACCCCGGCCCCGAGAATCAAGGCGGCAGGATCTTGTCCATCGACAGAGCCGTGCTGCAAGTGATCAACGAGGTGCGACGCGAGAAAGACCCGAACGCGGTCGATCTCACGCCGGAACAGCTCGACAACCTGGGCGTCATCGACGCGGTGGCCACCACCACCGGCACGCCCAACGCCTACAGCGTGCGTGGCATCCTGGCCACGGTCCCTGACGCGGGCGCCGAGGTGACCATCACCGG
This sequence comes from Actinomycetota bacterium, assembly GCA_003157225.1. The sequence goes on from PMIZ01000258.1 coordinate 9,226, forward strand.
CTCCGCCGGCGTCACGGTAGACGGAGAGGCCAGCCAGTCAGTGGCAGCGCCGTCCGGCGAGGCTGAATGGCCCACCGTCACCGTCACGGCCGCCGACCCGAAGAACCCGCCCACGATCACCGTGACCCGCAAGGACAGTGGGGCCGCCAGCGTGATCACCCTTGAGAAGATCGATCTCAACGGGCATTGGGAAGGGGCGCTCACTATCTCCGACTTCACTTTCGACGAGGCCACCGCCACCACCGAGACGGGCGACCAGGGCTGCAACCTGGCGGCAATAGCTGCCATCCTCCAGAAGCTCAAGGGTCTGCCCATACCGATGACCATGGACATCACGGCCGACATGGAGGCCGGCACCGGGAGCGCAGTCATGCTCCTGGACATGGCCTCCCTTCAGGCCAAGCTCAATGAAGGCAATCCCGAAGGCGGGGGTGTGACCGTCCAGAACCAGTCCCAGACCCTCAAGTTCACCTTCGCCGGACCTAACCTCACCTTCACACCGGACACGTCCGGATCCGGAGAGACCGCGAGCATGACGGCCACGGTGAGCATGCAAGGCGGAAGCGCGGTGATGACCGGCACACTCACGAGCAGTGGAACAGGCTTCTCGATGACGGGTGGTTGGACGGTGACGCAGCAGCAGTAGCGTGTGCGCAGGAAAGGTGCAAAAGGGCGCCCGGCGCGCTGAGGGGCTCACCGCGCGGCGTCGTGCACATGTATAGTTGGCGTGACCGGACCGACACCGACAGGAGACGCGGTGGCAGAAACAAGCGGTAGTGGCGGGACAACGGTCCCGGCGACTGGGAAGACGACCCTCCTGCCGTCGGCCGGCGACGGCACGATGGTACAGGCGGGCAACCACGGGGAAGAGGCGGACTGGAGGGGCGAGGGCACCGTCCTTCTCGCCGACGACGAAGAGACCATCCGGACCCTCGGCAAGCTGATGCTGGCGCGCCTGGGCTTCGACACGATGTTGGCGGCGGATGGACGCGAGGCGGTGGCCCAGTACATGGAGCATCGTGGCAAGATCGTCCTCGTCATTCTGGATCTCACCATGCCGCACATGAACGGCGAAGAGGCGTTCCGGGCGCTCAAGGAGATCGATCCGGACGTTCGCGTCCTTCTGTCCAGCGGGTACGCGGAGAACGACCTCGCCGCCCGCTTCGCGGGCAAGGGCCCGGCGGGCTTCCTCCAGAAGCCGTACACCCTTGCGACCTTGCGAGAGAAAGTGGGAGAGGCTCTCAGCTAGGAGCCCCGGTCAGACGCGGCCCGGCGGAAACGGACATCTCTTGGTGAGGGGCTGCGCGCTCTTGCGAGGCGCGCTTGGCCCGAACTCTTGGGTCCGCGCCGCTTGCCAGGACCTACCCAGGGCGATACTCTCATTGCGGAAAGCGGTGTTCGACGCGGAGGTGGCGCCATGAAGGCCGGGCGGTTTGTCGCACTCGCCGTATCTACCCTCGTCCTCGGATCGCTTCTGGTCCTCGGCCCGGGGGGCGCCTCCCCCGCGCCGGCCGCCGGCACCTCCTTCTCCGACGTCCCCGACACCCACCCCAACGCGGTGGCCATCGCCGATCTGGCAGGCCGCGGCATCGTCAACGGCCTCGCCGACGGCACTTTCGGGCCCGACAACTTGGTGACGCGCCAGCAGTTCGCGAAGATGATCGTGAAGACCCTGGGTCTTGCCGTCAGTGGCACCGAGGTCTGCCCCTTCACCGACGTCGACCCCACTCCCAACCCCGCCGACCCCAACTACCCAGCCAGGTACGTGGCCGTCTGCGCCAAACAAGGCATCAGCACCGGCAAGACGCCCACCACCTTCGATCCCCTGGCGAGCATCACCCGGCAGCAGCTCATAACAATGGTGGTCAGGGCGAGCGATCTTCCCCAGCCCCCGGCCGGTTACACACCCCCGTTCTCCGCAGGCCAGTTCACCCTCGCCGAGCACTACACGAACGCCTGCGCCGCCGCCTATGCCGGTCTTCTGGGAGACCTAGGGGTCGGCTCCGCCTACAGCTTCTCAGCGGCCGCCACCCGAGGAGATTGTGCCCAGGTGCTCCACAACCTACTGTTCAAGCAGGCTCAAGGATCAGCGGTGGACCTCATCCACTTCTGGTGGGACTTCGGCCCCAACTGGAAGAGTTTCCATGCCGAGAACCTCACCACCGTCGTGGGGGGCGGCGCCGGAAGCCCGGCCGGCAGCGCGAAGATCGTCGGCGACTCCTACTACTACCTGGACACGCCCGCGTTTCCGGCCGACTACGTCTTCGCCGCCGGCGAGAACGGCGACCTGCTGGTGTTCTCGAGCACAAGCGGGACGAACTGGTCGGTGCAGCATGTGCCGGCGCCCGAAGGGACGCGCATCAACGCTTTGCTGGGCGGGCGGGCCTTCGACGAAGTGACCTCGGTGACCATCAACGGCACCGTCAAGACCCTGCACGTGTTCGCCACCGACGCCGACGACAACCTGGTCCACTTCTGGCTCGCCCAGGAGGGCACGTGGCACGCCGAGAACGTCTCCGCCAACGTAGGTCGAAAGATGCACCTCATGGGCTGGGCATGCACTTGGGAGGACCAGTCGGTTGTACAGGTCGTAGGCACGAGTGCGAGCGGCGACCTCCTGCACTTCTGGCTGAAGGACGGGGGGACGTGGAAGTCCGAGGACGTGAGCCAGCTCACGGGCAGAACGATCAAGGGTGAAGCTTCCTTCAACTGGGACGCGAACGGAGGTCTCGGCACGGCGGTGGTCGCGGCCGGTCCGAACAACGAGCTGCTGATCTTCCACCACAAGGACGTAGGGAAATGGACTGTCGAGGATGTGACGGCGGCAACCGCGTCAGGCGGGAAGCCCGGCGTCACGCTGGGTGGCTGGCTGTCCTGGTGGTCATGGGACGACATGTGGTGGGACGCGTCACAGTTCCACGATCCCGTGGCGGTGCTCGATACGAGTGGGCACTTCTGGCTGCTCGAGCGGGCGGGCGGGGGGAACTGGACTGCGAAGGACGTCTCCGCCGACATCGGTCAGACCTTCCGCGCCGACACGGGCGGCGATTCCATCCTGGTCTTCGACAATCCGCCAAGCATTCCGGACCGCGAGGCCCACTTCGCCGGCGTCAACCAGGACGAGGACCTCATCCACTTCTGGCGCGACATGGCCGGCAAGTGGCATAGCGAGAACATGAGCGCGAAGAGCGGGCAGAAGATCCGTTACCCCGTGAACCAGTACCTGCGCGACGGGGCAGGCCCGGGTGGTCAGAGCGGCTGGTGCGACTACGTCTGCGCGATAGCGCCCAACGGCGACCTGGTGTTCATCTGGGACAACGCGCAGTCGCGTGACTGGACGGCGTTCAACGCGACCACCGTGACCGGCTTCAAGGTGAGAGCGCCCGAGCTACCCTAGCTGAGCGGGCACGACAACCTGGTGCTGGCGAGGGCGGAGTAGAGACCACCTCAGGGCGTGACGCGCACCTCAACAGGCAAGGATGTCAACTCCAGACGCGACCAGCTCACAACCTTCGATGCGTGGTCGATGTCGATTCCCACAAGTTCACCCGATTCACCGAAGTCAGGCACAACGCCTGGAGCGACCTCTCGCGAGTCCGCACTTGGCTTCTCGGCAAGATCGATGTAGAGGGAGCCGGTTTCGGATAGTATTGGAATCTCACCGCTCAACCTCCCGGTAGTTCCTGTCGGGAAACGCGTTATTCACGGTTTCCCCGTCTTCCAGTGTGACCACACGTAGGTACTTGCCCAAGTCCTGCACGAAGATCCACAGTCTGTAAGACCTGTTCTTCAAAGTAGCGTGTGGTCTTCAAATGCTCCTCCCGATGGTAGCACCAGAGCAACACTAGCCGTTCGGCACCATCCGGACATCCACCCTTGGTTTGATGTCGGCGGCCTTCCTTGCCTTGCTCCACGAACATTTGTTCGCTATACTGCGCTCTCCTACGAACATATGTTCGAGAGTCGGAGGCGCCGGTTTTGACGCCATTGCTATCATATTCTTAAAACTGCAACGTTCATTGCAATGGCAGAGAGCAAGCCCTTAAGGAATCGGCCGACATCGGGTCCGCCATCGTGCTTCCCGGTCCAGCGGATTCCGCCTAGCCATGACTACATCCGCCGGGACGGGACGAGCCCCAAGGATGGCTGGGCCAAACGGCCAGCCGACCTGGGACCCGTTCCCCAGGCAGACGACACCATCTCGGGCGAATCCGGAGCTGAGCAGGCGACGACCCTTCCCGACCCCCGAACTGAGCCCGGAACTCCGCCTTTCGGCGACATTCACAAGTTCGGCTACACCCGGCCGCTCAAGAAACACGAAGAGGCGCCGCTAGGCGAACCCCAGGGTGAACCCCCGGACGACTTCGTCCACCTCCACGTCCACTCCAACTTCTCCTTTCTCGACGGTGGTAGCCGCATCGAGGAACTGGTGGCCCGGACAGCCGAGCTCGGGCAGCCGGCCTTGGCCCTCACCGACCATGACGGCCTCTACGGCGCGGTCCGCTTCGCCAAGGCCTGCACCAAGCGCGGCATCAAGGCGATCTTCGGAGCCGAGATCCGGGTGGAGTCGCTGCTGGCCGCGCCGGTGACAGACTCCGACGGGGTTCCGGCGACGGCGCTCACGCCCGGACCCACGCCGCCCACCGCCGCCCAGCGCGACGGCGCTCCAACCGCGGCACTGCCAAACGATCCCCACCACCTGGTGCTGCTCGCCGAGACCCGCGAGGGCTATGCCAACCTGTGCCGTCTGCTCTCCGCCGCTCATCTCGCCGACCCCGAGCGGGAACAACCACCACTCGTCACCCTCGAGTCACTCCGCGCCCATGCCGAAGGGCTCATCTGCCTCACCGGCTGCCGCCATGGCGAAGTGGGCTACCTCATCGACGCTGGCCGCGACGGCGACGCCCACGCCGCCCTCCGTCAGCTCCGCAACATCTTCGGCCCCGATCACCTCTACGTAGAGCTCCAGTACTTCGGCTACGAGCCGCATGACGAAGCCCATGCCGGCCAGCACGGAGTTCCCGTCTACGAGAAGGTCCGCGGCGACGACAATCGTCTCCGGCATCGCCCCACCACGCCGCCCGCCCCAGCTACAAGGCCTGCCTCCCCTGGGCCTCAATCGTCCTGCCCAGATCCTCCCCCCGCTGACAGCACCTCCCAGTCTACCGTTTTGCGTACATGTTGCAATGCAACATTAGTTGCATCTTGGCGAACATCTGTGCAAGCGCCAACCGAGCCGCAGAAACCCGGATCCTCCCGCCGCTTGGCAGCAGCTCTCCGCCCCGATCTCCCGCAGGGCCAGCCGCAAAGGCTCAATCCCGCGGACTTCGACGTCGGTTTCCACCGCGATGGCCGACCATGGCGCCTGTCCTGTCTCACTTACTGCGAGCGCCTCGCCCGCCTAGCCGCGTCCTGCGGACTCCCGGCGGTACTCACCACCGATGCCCACTATGCAGGTGAAAATGATCGCGCCATTCACTTGATCTGCCGCGCCGCCGGGCGAGATCAGCCACTGTCCGGCTATCCCGAACCGGTGGCCGGAGCGCGCTGCCTCAAGTCTAAGGCTGAGCTAGAGGCTTTGGCGGCGCCCTTCCTGGAGCTGATCGAGCCACGCGTCCAACCGGATCAGAGCTGGGAGGATTGCCTCGACCCAGAGATTGCCATGCAATTATATTGCACTGCAGCTGATGTTGCATTATGGGCCGGTGGGGACGAGTGCGACGCGGTGCTTGACGGGGTCGCCCGCGCGGCCGGCGACCGAAAGGATGGGTCTGGCGGAGCTGCCCCCGGCGCGGCCGATGCTGGCTTGTCGCAGCATCCCGGCCCCCTCGCCGCGGCGGCGCAGATCGCCGCCCGGTGCAACGTCGACCTCGACCTCGGCACCTACCACTTCCCCCAGGTCGCCATCCCCGACGGGGAGACCGCCTACTCCCTGCTGGCCAAGCGTTGCTTCCGGGGCATCGCGCGGCAGTACAAGCCGGTGCCGCCCCGCGCCGTCGAGCTTCTCGAGAAGGAGCTCCGCATGATCCAGCAGATGGGATTCGCCCATTATTTCTTGGTGGTGCACGACATTGTCAGGTGGGCGCGCGCCAAAGGCGTCGCGTGCTCGGGGCGGGGGTCGGCTGGGAATTCGATCGTCTGTCACGCGCTCGATATCACTGCGTCCGAGCCTATCCGCCACAACCTCTTGTTCGAGCGGTTCCTCAACCCTAACCGCCGCGAGATGCCCGACATCGACGTGGACTTCTGTTCCTCACGCCGGGACGAGGTGATCGACCACATCTACCAGACTTTCGGCTCCGAAAACGTGGCTGTCGTCGCCAATGTCAATACGATGTCGCCCCGCTCGGCGGTGAGGATCGTGGCCGAGGCCCTGGGATTCGCCCCCACCGAGATCAACGCCCTGGCCAAGCACGTGCCCCGGCACGGCGACGCCGCCCGCATCCGCGAGTACCTGGCCGGCGCCTGGCCCGAGCTGCGCGACTCGCCGCTGCAGGACTCCGCCCCGCCCACGCCGGGCCCCGACGGCACGTTGCAGGGTGGCGGCCGGTACTGGCGCTTCCTCGACCTGGTGGAGCGGCTCGACGCCTACCCCATGCACCTGGGCACGCACCTGGGGGGCTTCGTCATCACCGACCAGCCCATCACCTACTACGCCCCGCTGCAGTGGGCCGCGAAAGGCGTCGTAGTGCTGCAGTTCAACAAGGACGACGTCGCCGCCCTGGGCCTNNCCTCGGCCTCCGCACCCACTCGGCGGTGTCGGAGACGGTGCACCTCATTCGCCAGCGCACCGGGCGCCGCGCCCGGCCCTACCAGCTGCCGCCCGACGATCCCGCGGCCTACGAGATCATCAGCAACGGAGGCTCAATCGGGCTCTTCCAACTGGAATCCGCCGGCCAGCGCAACCTCGCCAGC
>PMIZ01000386.1 GCA_003157225.1 Actinomycetota bacterium
TGTATTGATTGGCACGGGCATGGGCAGCGTCGGACAATCGGCGCCAGACCGCGTTCTCCATCCGGCAAACCTCCACGATCGCTCGCGCCATGACGTTGGGATCCTCGCGTGGAACCAGGATGCCTGCCCCGTCGGCCAGCAGCTCGGGGGCGGCGCCGGCTGGTGTGCCGATAACGGGCGTGCGACAGGCCATGGCTTCGAGAATGGGCAGTCCGAACCCTTCCTCGCGCGCTCCGAAGAGCCAAACGTCACACTGAGAGTAGGTGGCACGAATCTGTTCTGCCGTGGGATGCGCGAGAAAGAGCGCCCCCACTGGCAGGGGCAGCGCTGCTGACAGGCCGTGGCCAAACGTGAGCAGCCGCAGGTCCGGGATGCTCTGGCGGGCAATGGACATCGCACGCAGGCTAATGTCGCAGCCCTTGCAGCGCAGCTCTGTGTACATCACACCCACCGTCGGCACGGCCTGCTTGTCGCGCGGGGGAGCGTTGAAAAGGGCCTGGTCGACGGCGTTGGAGACCAGAATTGAATTGGCATCCCCGTAACGCTCACGCATCAGGTCCACCAGCCACTGGGCGACGGCGATCTTGCGCAGAGGCAGCCGGTAGGTGGCCTCCACGCGACCACGTGGCAGGTATTCGAAAACCTCGTGTCCCTGCACGAGGTAGACTTTCTGTCCCTTGCTCGGGGACAGGCGGGCCACCCACTCGGCGGTCTCCCACCAAGTGGCGATGATTACGTCTGCGTCCGGCACGTCAGCGTCGGTGATGGGGCGCAGTCGCTCGACTACGCGATGCGGGACGCGCAGCCCATCGAGATGAGAGACGGGGTGGGGCACGTGGCGCGGGACGCGGCGCTGGCGGATCAGGGCACGCGCGCGGTCGCGCAAGCTGGGCGGTGGCGCGGGCACTGATACGGCAGTGACCTGGTGCCCGCGCTCGACCAACCGCTGGGCGTAAGTGGCGATCACGCGGTTACCTCCGGACAAGTCCACCACGGGCAACACGAAGGTGATCCTCATGCAAGCTTCCCTTCCGTGGTGCAAGAGATCTCGCCCCGCCCGGATTGACGGGGACGCGTGATGCCCTGTGGAGATCTGGAGCGATTCATGCGGATGCAGGACACAATACCATGAGGGACAGACCGATCGCGTTCGTCCGGCGTGGGTTCCCGTGCATCCTCTCTAGAGCCGGCTTTCGTCCGAGGCCAACGCGGACGGAGGAGAAACCAGGCGAGTCTGGGCGGAAGGTGCTATCAGTGACATCCACCAAGAAATGCAATAGAGTCATTGAATCTCGTCTAAGGAAGGCATCCCAAGGTGCTGGCGTGAACAGATCCACTGAATGCAGTTCCAAAGTCGTTGCGGTCGTCTTGACCTGGAACGACATTGACATGACGGCTCGCTGCATTGGCTCCCTGCTCGCGACTGGCTATCCCGGCTTGGGCATCGTCGTCGTAGACAATGGGACCAACCCGCCGAGCTGCCCGATCCTCAAGCAGCGCTTCCCCTCCATCGAACCCGTCCAACTCCCCGAAAATCTGGGATTCACGGGAGGCTCCAATCGAGGGCTGACGCGTGCCATGGAACTCGGTGCGGACTACATCTTCTTCCTGAACAACGACACGATCGTTGATGAGAAGGCGATCGAGCAGTTGGTCCAAGCGATGGAGTCGATGCCTGACGTTGGGCAGGCGAGCGCGGTGCTGCTTCATCCCGGTGCTGAGAAGCGCATCGGGTTCATCTACTGCAAGGCTTCTCGTGATTCAATCCATCAGGAGCGCTTGTACGAGAACGATTTGCTTTCCGACATCCATCGGAAGATCTATGAAGTCGACTTCGTCCCGGCCTGCGCTGTCATGTTCCGTCCCCAGGCATTGAAGACCGTTGGACTCTTCGACGAGACGCTCTTCACGAACTGGGAAGACTACGATCTTTGTTGTCGGCTCGTCGATGGCGGTTGGCGGATCATCACGGTCGGAACGGCGGAGGTCGTCCACGCCCACGGCCAGACCACGGGGCGAATCTCGCCCTTCATCACCTACCTCTTCACCAGAAACCGTCTGATCTGCCTCTTTCGCTACGGCAGATTGGGGGCCATCCTCTGGCAATCCCCGCGCATTCTTCGCCAATTCTCTTGGCAGATCCGGGAGTATGGCTGGACAAACTGGCCCGCCCACCGGGCGTTTGCTAGAGGGGTGCTCGATTTCCTCCTCGGTGTCCGCGGGAAGGGCCACCTCCCCGCCGACCGTCGCGATCGGGTCAAGCAGAATGCTGCGTCCCACACAGCCGAATCTCCAGGGTCACGGCCGGGCTGATCCGACCCATCGCCTGAAACAGGATCCGGAAATGAGAGTCGTCCGGTTGACTCTCGTCTGTTTGGCAGGGAAGATGTGAGCCCACACACCTGGCGAGGATGCTGCGGCCAGTTTTCCAATCCTCAACCTGTTTCTCCACGGCAACCCCATGAAGATACTCGAAGTCAAGACGCTACCGATTCCTGATCTGCGGGTGATCCGTTTCGGTCGATTTTGCGATGCCCGAGGCTATTTCACGGAGCCCTACCGGCGAGGAGATCTCGACAAACACCCGGAGACCACGTTTTTCAGAGGCATCTCCATTGTTCAGGCAAACGAGAGCTGGTCCCGCGCGGGCACGCTCAGGGGCTTGCATTTCCAGTGGAACCCCTACATGGGCAAGATGGTGAGGACTCTCTCCGGGCGAATGGTGGACCTGGCGCTAGACATCCGCAAGGGATCACCGACCTGCGGGAAGATCATCGCGAATGACGTGCCGGCAGCCCATGATCGAGA
>PMIZ01000197.1 GCA_003157225.1 Actinomycetota bacterium
CCCGCGACCTCCTCCACGTTGTGACAGGCCGTGTCGCCGATGTCGGTGAGCCAGAGCTGATACTTGAACACCTCCTGCGCGAAGCCCTCCACCCCGCGCTCCATGCCCGCCACCGCGTAGGCGCGCGCGGACTCGAGGTCGCCCACCCGCCTGTTGAGATCGGCCAGCATAGCGTCCGCCGACGCTTCGTCGGCGGCGAAGGTCAACCCGCGCTTGCGGTCGGCTTCGAAATAGCCGATGGCGAGCCTCCGGCAGTGGGCAGCGGCAGCTGCTGCTGAGGTTTGCTCCGCTTGCTCGCGTCCCGCGGCTTGCGTCAGCGCGATCAGGCTTGACTCATCCTCCGGATCGAAAGTCTCCGAGGGACTCCAGTCGGCGATGTCGTCGGCAGCCCAGGCGCCCTTGAGCGCCGCGCGGCCGGCGCCAGCGTCGTCGCCGTCCACGGACAATATCAGCGACGCGCACAGGTACTGCCGGGTGACCTCGGGATGGTCCTCGCGCTTCAGGAGGGCCAGGTAGGCCTCGTTTCGCGCCACCTCGCGGGCGGAGCCGGAATCCACGGAGATATCCCGAGCGCAGTAGCCGCACTCCGGACACCGCTGGATCTGCTGCGCGAGCGTCCACCGAGCCATGGGAGCGGGACGCAGGTCGAGGTCCGGCGGCCCCATGGTGTTGGTGGAGCCGAGCTCGCTGTGCTGGCTGGTCGTACCGCAGACCGCGCAGGTCGCGTCGATGAAGAACATGGTGGACACTACGTATCTCCCTCGCTCGGCAGGGCTGGCGGTGGTTCGGGCTGCGGGTGGCTGCGTCAGGGAGCACCACGCCAAGAACCATCGTACCGCGAAGGTCGGACGGGGGGACGAGCAGCCCCAGCCGCCGCACCCTACAACTAAAGGTCGATACCGAGGCGAAGCGCGCGCTGCAACCCTGAGAAGCGCAACCAGACAAGGACAATATGGCCAGCCTGTCGATCAAGAATGTCCCCGAGGAGACCCTCTCGCGCCTCCGTGCCCGCGCAGAGCGCAACCACAGGTCACTCCAGCAAGAGCTTCTTGCCATCGTCGAGGCGGCAGCATTCGCAGAATCGGAGTTCACGGTGGATGACCTGATCGAGTACGTCAGCGAGCTGGGGCTATCCACTACCGACGAGTCCACTGGTTGGATTCGGGAACTCCGAGATGGGCGCTAGACAGGCGGTCGTCTGCGACGCCTCGGTGTTTGCCGCGATGGTTTTCGGCGAACCCGGCTCTATCGAGGCGCATGCGCTGACTCGCTCGCGGCGGCTGGTTGCGCCCTCGCTCCTGCGTTACGAGATGGCGCACGTCGCTGTCCACCGCCTTGCCTGTGCAGGAGACATGACGCGCCACGTGCAACAAGCCTTTGCCGCCAGTCTCCGAGTGCCGATGCGACTGGTCGAGCCGTCCTGGTCGGCGGTGTTGGACTTGGCGCGGGCGCACCGCCTGTCGGCCTATGACGCGTCCTACCTGCAACTCGCCCTGGCGCTCCGCCTCCCGCTGGTCACGCTCGACAAACGGCTGGCCCGGGTAGCGGAAGAACTCGGGATCGAGACGCGACCGACCGGGTGACCCCCACCGACCGACCGCCCCTAGCTCACTCCGAGGGCACCACCGTCACCGGACAAGAGGCGTGGTGCAGCACCTGGTGACTCACCGAACCGAGCAGCATGCCGGCGAAATCACTTCTCCCTCTGCTGCCAACGACGATCAGCGCCGCCCCCCGGCCTTGGTCCAGCAGAGCGCTGCCGGCGTGCGCCTCGACAACCCGAGGCTCGCACGACACCGAAGGCTGGATCTGCTTCACCAGGGCCACGGCCGCCTGCACCACGCCGTCGGCATCGTCGCTCATGGCGCGCATCAACCCCGGGAGTGCGTCGGCGCTCGCGACAACGTCGGTAGGGAACTCGATCGCAGGAAACTGCCAGGCGTACACGATGCGCAACCGGGCGTTCCGAAGCGCGGCTTCCTCAGCGGCGAACCGCAAGGCCGCTTCTCCGTGCTTGGACCCGTCCACTCCGACTACGACAAAGCTCATGACTCCTCGATTCTCATGTTTGCTCGACACCGTCCGGCCACGCACTCACGCATGCTCGTTCCTTTCCGGGAATACTCCTGTCCTAAACTCGCCCACCGTGGCGCGAGCATCGTGCTGGGCAATGAACCCGAGCGTCCCGGCGAACACCTCTTCCTTGTCGTAGTCCATGGTCGCCACGTGGTAGCTGTTGCGCAGTTCGATGAACGTCTTGTCGGTGGACGCGAGGGAGTCGAAGATCTCCCGCTGGTTCTTGGGTGGGACCACGTGGTCGGTCACCGACGAAAAGAGCAGCGCCGGGCAGGCGATCTTGGAAAGGTCGCGCCGTACCTCTGCCAGCAGCAGCGCCAGTTGCCGCGTTGAGCGTGACGGCAGCTTGGCGTAGGCCCTCTCGTCCACACCCGGGCACTTGACGTCGTTTCCGACGGCCTTCACCCACCGCGGCGCCCCGAGCCAGCCGAGCAGGCGCATAGCGAACTCCTGGGGATGACGGAGCATGGCGTTCACCGATACCAACCCCGCAACCTCCGGGTGCCGCTCCACCGTCCAGAGCGCGAGCGTCCCGCCCATCGACAGCCCCACCACGAAGACCTGGTCCGTTCGCTCCTTGAGCCACGCAAAGGCCTTGTCCACATCTGCGGTCCAGTCCGCCCACCGCGACTTCTCCATCGCCTCGGGACTCTGGCCGTGACCGGTGAGGAGCGGCAGCGCCACCGTGTAGCCGGCGTCGACCGCACGTCCGGCGAGTTCCTGCAGCGAACACGGGGAGCCGCCGAAGCCGTGGATCACCAATACGCCTACCCGGCTGTTGTCGCCGGCGCCGACCTCGTAGAGAGGCTCATTCCATTCCACCGCCGCCTCCAGTCCTGGGGACACCGAGGGTGCTCTACCCTCGCCTGCTATTGTACGGGCACGACGAGCGGAAATGAGGAGGCCGAACGCCGAGCATGTCCAACAGGCTGCTGAACAATGACGCTGCGCCGTCAGAACACGATCGCCACGCGCGAGGGAAGGACGCAGGAAGCGCGAATAGCGGCGCTATTGGCACAACCGAGGACGCGCCATCACGCCGGCGAGTGTGTTCTGAAGGCCGTGGCTTCGTTGTTCAGCAGCCTCCCAAAGCCGTCCTGGCTCTCGACCAGGGGACCACGAGTTCCCGGGCGCTCGTTTTCGCGCGCGACGGGAGCATCCTCGCCGCTGCCCAAGAGGCTATCCCTCAGCAGTACCCGCAGCCTGGCTGGGTGGAACAGGATCCGGAGGACATCTGGCGAACCCAGCTTCGCTGTGCACGGTCCGCTTTGCAGCAATCCGGCTTGGAGGCGGGAGACTTGGCCGCCGTCGGCATAGCCAACCAGCGAGAGACCGCCTTGCTGTGGGACGCCGAAAGCGGGTCCCCGCTGGGGAACGCCATCGTGTGGCAGTGTCGCCGGACGGCGGACCGTTGTGAGCAACTCAAGAGCCAGGGGTTCGGGCCGCTGGTCGAGGCCCGGACCGGCCTCCGCCTCGACCCCTACTTCAGCGCCACCAAGCTCGAGTGGTTGCTGGCGAACCGGCCGGGCGCCGGGGCCCTGCTGAAGCAGGGCCGCCTGCGCGCCGGTACCATCGACAGCTTCCTCGTCTGGCGACTCACAGGCGGCGCCCGGCACGTCACCGACTACACCAATGCCTCGCGCACCATGCTCCTCGACCTCGAGACTCTCACTTGGTCTGACGAGCTCCTCCAGCTGTTCGGCGTCCCTCGCTCCGTCCTACCCGCGCTCAGCCCGTCGTCGGGCACCGTCGGGACCACCGACCCCGAGTTGCTGGGAGCGCCGGTGCCCATCGCCGGCGTGGCAGGCGACCAGCAGGCGGCGCTCTTTGGTCAAGCCGCCTTCCGGCCGGGCGACTGCAAGAACACCTACGGCACCGGCTGCTTTCTGCTCATGAACGTGGGCTCGCGACCGGTCCCGCCTCAGCGCGGCCTGCTGTCGACGGTGGCCTGGGTGCTCGGCACCAGAGCCGCGAAACCAGGGGTGGCGCTGCCCAGACCGGGCGCCGTCACCTACGCCCTGGAGGGTTCGGTCTTCATGGCCGGCGGGGCGGCGCAGTGGCTGCGTGACGCCACCCGCATCATCTCGGAACCGGGCGAGATCGGCCCCCTGGCTGCCCAAGTTCCCGACAATGGCGGCGTGTGCTTCGTTCCCGCGCTCACCGGACTTGGCACTCCCTATTGGGACGCGCGCGCCCGTGGTCTGCTTATTGGGCTCACCCGCGGCACTAAGCCGGAGCACCTTGCGCGTGCGACAGAGGAAGCCATCTGCTTCCAGACGAGGGAGGTGCTCGAAGCTATGGTGCACGCTTCAGGAGTCGACGTGGGCGCGCTGCGCGCCGACGGCGGCGCGGCGAAGGACGACTTCCTGATGCAACTTCAGGCCGACGTGCTGGCAGTCCCGGTGGAACGGCCCCGGATCCAGGAGACGACGGCGCTCGGCGCGGCCGCACTGGCCGGCCTTGCCGTGGGGTTCTGGTCGGAGGACGAGCTGGCCGGACTGGCCGGCACCGAGCGCGTCTTCACGCCAGCCATGGCCGATACCGAGCGGGACCGCCTCTATAGGGAGTGGCAACGGGCAGTCCAACGCTCACTGGGCTGGGCCTCTTAGCGGACGCCCCGCCCGAAGGCGCCTGGCAGCTCCCTCTCAGTACTCAATCCCTTTGCGGGCGTGAAGTCCCTGCCCGTACGGGTGTTTGATCTCCGTCATCTCGGTCACAAGGTCGGCCAGCTCGACGATGGCGGGGTGGGCGTCTCTGCCCGTGATGACCACGTGCACGTCCGACGGACGTTGCTCGAGCGCCGCCACCACCTCTTCCACGGGAAGAAGTCCGTACGAGATGGTCGAGTTCAACTCATCGAAGATGACCATGCCGTACTCGCCGGAGAAGAGGGTCTCCTTGCACACCTCCCAGGCCTTCCGCGCACAGGCGACATCTTTGGGGTCCGGATTCTCGGGGTCCACGCGGACAAAGCCCTCCCCCAGCGGCCGAAGCACGAAGTCGGGGGCCAGTCGCCGGGCGACCTCCATCTCCCCGTACTTCCAGGTGCCCTTGAGAAACTGGAGCATCGCCACCCTGATTCCCTGGCCGACGGCCCTCATGGCCATGCCCAAAGCGGAGGTGGTTTTGCCCTTGCCGTTGCCGGTGAGAACGACTACGTATCCTTTGGCGCCCATGGCACCTTCTTCCTCACTCGCAGATGTGGTGTCCCGGCAGCCCCGGGCGCCGGCCGTCGAACATGGTGAGCCCAACCTGCCGGCCCGTGACCCGCACAAAGGATACAGCGCGAGGCTGCGGTGCGGAACGCCGACCACCCGGGGGTTGCGCTCCCGCCTTCCAGCGCATACTTTGGTTGATGGCGACGCCGGCCGAGAAGGGCCCGGACAGCGAGGAGACGAGCGCATGCCCGAAGACAAGAAGCCCGAAAGAACACCCGAAGAGGGAGTCAGTCGACGTGACTTTCTCAAGATCGCCGGCGCCACCGGGGCGGCGATCGGGCTCGCGGGTGGATTGGGTGGACTGGTCGCGGCTTGCCGTGGAAATGACGAAGCCACCACCACCTCGGCCGCGACTACCTCGGCCGCGACTACCAGCACGACCACGGCTCCGGGGACTACCACCACGTCACTCGCCCCGAGCACCAGCGTGACGAGCCCAGCGGCCCGCGATATCAGAGTCGGGCTCGTGTCGCCGCTGACGGGCGCTCTCGCGACCTTCGCCATGCCGGCGAAGTTCCTGGAGGCAAAATGGAATGAAGCGCTGGTCGACGGCGTCGAGTGCGGTGATGGCAAGAGGCACAACATCGTCATCCAGCATGTCGATACTCAGTCGGACCCCCAGCGGGCGGGCAACCTAGCTGCCGACCTCATCAACAATGGCAAAGTGGACGTCATCCTGGTCTCCTTCAGCCCCGACACCGTGGTCCCAGTCGCGACGGTCTGCGAGACGGCGGGCACGCCCATGATCGCCAGCTACGTGCAGTGGCAGCCGTTCTTCTTCGGCCGTCAGAAGACGCCGGACCCGACCGCGAAGTTCGGGTGGACCTACGCGCACGCCCTGGGTTTCGAGCAGATCGTCGCCTCGTTCATTGACATGTGGAACCAGATCCCGACCAACGGGACGGCCGCGTTCCTCTTCGCTAACGACGCCGACGGTGTCGCCTGGGTCAACAAGAGCACCGGGCTGCCGCCCACCATGACGGCCGCCGGCTACAAGATCGTCGACCCGGGTCTCTACCCCATCCCGACCGAGGACTTCACAAACCTCATTTCGGCATACCAGAAGGACGCGTGCGAGATTGTCACGGGTAGTGTCACCGCCTCGGATTTCACCAACTTCTGGAAACAGGCGTACAAACTGGGATACCGGCCGAAGATCGTCACCGTGGGCAAGGCCCTCCTGTTCCCCGAGACACTCGCAACCATCGGCGACATCGCCGACGGCGTCACCACGGACTACATGTGGGGGCCTCATTGGCCGTTCAAGTCCTCGCTCACCGGCGAGACCTGCCAGCAACTGGCCGACGACTACGAGGAACGCACGGGCGGCCAATGGGTAGCGCCTATCGGCGCGTACGACCGCATGGAGTGGCTCGTGGACGCCCTCAAGCGGACGGACGATATCGAGAGCAAGGACAAGCTGATCGCGGCCATCGCGAGCACCAAGCTCGACACGATGCTCGGGCCTATCGACTTCACCGCGCCTATCATGACGGGCACCTTGCGCCCGGTGGAAAACGTGTATATGCCTCCCATGGGCGGCGGCCAATGGGTCAAGGGCGCCGAGTACCCGTTCGACCTCGTGCAGGTGAGCAACGTGTGGTCGCAGCAGTGCCAGATCCAGGCCAAGGTCAAGGAGATGGCCTACACCGCCTGATCGGCCGGAATGCGCGGCCTGGGCGTCCGCGGTAGGGGGAATAGCGATTGCGATCAGGGAATCTGGTAGCCGCGTTCCTGCAGCAGCTTGCGCACCAGGTCGTAGGGAACCTGTGAGGGCTCGGTGCCCAGACGTGCCGCCAGCACCGTGATGACCCCGGCGGCTCCCCCCAGGTTCGCGCGGGTGAGCTCGGCACGCACCGGCGAACTGTAAGCGCGATAGGAAGCAGAAACGGCGGTAGAGACCAGGAGTGAGGGATGGCCCGCCACCATCAGGGCCCGCATGGGCACCTGCACCCAGGTGGTCTTGTCCAGTTGATTGGGCGGAAAATCGTCGTGCCGGTCGAAGAGCGTATAGCATCCGACCGCGACCACCTCGTCGCGGGCTCCTCCAACGATATGAGGCATGGTGTAAGTCGTCAGTCCTACCACCCTCGGACCCTCACGGATATAGGGATACGTGGGAATAGTGTCCACGCCCACCTCGGCGTATCCGTGCTCCTGCAGATAGGACACCAAGTCGAGCGACCTCCGCACCGCGAGCGCCGTGAGCTCGGCCCGCTTGTCCGGCTGGAAGATCCACTCAAAGGCCGTCGGCTGGTCGGGGTAGTCGTTCCAAGCCTGGTTCAACTCCCGACAATCACCGGGCAGCGTTGCGATGTTCATGGTCCAGCTACCGGAGAAGTCCTCGACGGCGCGTTGACTAAGCTGGACGGCGGTGGCGTCGGGAAGCCCAGGTTGCGGGTCCGCGGCAGGCGCGTGCCGCGGGGCATCGCCGCCGGCGTAGACCCGCAGAGTGAGGAGAACGGAGAACCGCTGCGGGGCGGTCACGAAGCCGTTGCCCTGGGAGGGGAACGCGGGGGTTGGTCCTTCCCGATCGTTGTAAACGTCTTCGCTCCGGCCGACCCGGTAGCTCGCCCCCAGCATGCGGCTTAGGTCCGCCTCTACGCTGGCATCGATGAAGTAGCGAGTGCGCACGCGGATGCTCGAACCGCTCGTGAGACGCAGATCCACATAGCGAGCATCGTCGCTGTCGCTCGCGGCCAGCAGCTTCCCCTCGTAGAAGACCGCCTGCCCGGCGGTCGAGCCTTCGAGCAACGTCCAGAGGCAACTGGAAGCCACCTTCGGCTCGTACACGAATCTGCCCGAACCCGTGAACGGGTTCACGCCGAGGGCCCGATAGCGAGCGATCACCGCCTGCCGCCATTCACCGTAGAAGCCTCCGGCGACCTCGTCGACGTTGCGAGCGTCTTCCACGGACAGCCCCTGCGCCAGAGGGCTTTCCAGGTAGTCGCCGCTGGAAATAATGGCCACTCTCAGCTCGGGATCCGCCCGGGTTATCTCCCGCACCGCGGCAATGCCCGAGGTCTGGGTCCCGTAGACAACCACGTCCACGTCGGTCGTGGTCGCGGCGGGAGCAGAATGGGCCAGGGTATCGGAGGTGGTGGGCGCCGGACCGTGGCTGGCCGATGCGCCCGTCGGCTGTGGCCAAGCCCGCAAGTCGACAGCCGACCATAGCAGCAGGACCAAGATCCCGGCCAAGCCCCNNCAACAGGAAGCGTTTCCACCGTCCCATGTGATCAGCGCGCGGGGAGCGGTCTGCACCGCCCGCCACCCTGCTCAAACCCAGCTAAGATACCAGGCCCGCGAAGCCGCGGACGAATCCGGCCACTTCTCCGGGCAACTGATAGTGCAAACCGTGGCCGCCCGGCATGGTGGTCACCTCAACCCCCATGCGCCCCGCCAACCAAGTGGCCGCCTCGCCGAAGAAGGGGGGACTCTCGAGTCCGTACAGCACCGCGACCGGTCGCTCAACGCTCGCTAAGACCTTGTCGTCCGGCCGGTAGTACTCGAAGACGTTGAACTCATTCTTGATCCAGGTCTCATCGGCCGCCAGGCGCTCCCGGTAGCCCTCGGAGAGGCTGTTGTAGTCGTCTTCGCTCCCCACCGTCTTCAGGAACGGCACCTTGCCGTTGGCAGTCGCCTCCCGCAACCGCTCCAGCACCAGCCCGACGTCCTTGATCCCCGCAAAGAGAGGGGGCTCATGCAGCATGGCCTTGCGCACGAGCTCGGGGTACCGCAGCACCAGCGCGAGGCCGATGATGGCGCCGGAACTGTTGCCATACACGAACGCGGGAGCTACGTCGAGGGCGCGGAGGAGGGCCGCGGCATCGTCGGCCTGCTCGTCGACGGTGGTGCTGTCATAGAACGCGGGACGCGGGCTGTGCGAGAAGCCCCGCCGGTCGTAGCAGATGGTGGTGAATTCGCCATCGAGCAGCTCGACGACCTTGAGGTACTCTTCGGCGTCGCCCTCAGCGCCCGGTATGAGCAGTAGCGACGGTCCCGTTCCCCTGAGTTCGTAGTACAGCTTGGTGCCATTGGCTTCGATAGTCCCGGTCTTCGATGGCATTGTGATGTGCTCTCCCTTCTAGCGCGGCGGGATCACGGGCGCAAGCAGGAACGACTGGTGGTCGGCCCCGGTGTGAATCACGTGATCGCCCTTGTTGACCGTGTCCAAGTGCCCGTCGGTATGCCCCTCCGACGGATACCAGTAGATGTCGCTTCCTTGCACGACCAGCCTTAGACGTTCCCCGTTTTCGAAGAAAACACTCGTAGGCCAGATCTCGATGTCCACCGGCACGACCTCACCGGGTTCCAACTTCAGCTCGCGCGTGTGTTTGTGCCACGGCTGCCAGGGAGTCGAACGGGCCTCGTCCAACTCGCGATGGGAGGCGCGAAGCCAGCCCAAGGCGACTGGGCCGTCGTCATGGTTGCCAAAGAAGGCGAACGGAACCAGGTTGCCTGCCTTGTCTACTTTCTCGAGGGCCACGAACAGGTCGAGGTCATCGCTGCCCTCAGCCCGCACCCAGAGCCTGAGATTCATATGACCCGTGAGCTCGGTCCGCTCGGCGAAGGTCTTCTCGAACACGGCTCTCCCCGGCTCACCGGCCGCCTGCTTACCCTGGAGCAGATGCGGGCGATCCTTCACCGCCTTGACGAAGTAGTAGCTATAGCGGTCGGGGTCAGCGAGGGCGTAGTGCCGGTCGACGTTGTATCGCACCAAGGAGGCAGCCGTCGGCGGCGTCTCGCTGAGGCTCGCTCCCGCCGCATCCAGGAAGTACTTGGTGTACTGCGTGCGGGCAGGCGGCCACTCGTTCTCCGTCCAGCTCTGGCCGGCGTAGTATCCCTCCCGCACCTCGATGATCACCTTCGGCCAGTCCTTCACGTGATTGTCGATCCCCCGCAGGAATCTGTCGAAGAATTGCCGCTGCTTCTCCACGCTCTCGGGCAGGTAGAAATGCCACCACTTCTTGCGGCCGTGGACGATCAGCCATTTGTGTTCCGACGAGATCTGCTTGAACCCCTCCACGGTCCCGCGGTTGTGCAGGCCGTGGTCGGTCCACGACGCGACCACGAGGGCCGGCACGGTGATCTTGGAGAGATCGGCATTCTTGCCGGCCCAGTACTCGTCGTAGAGCGGATGGAGCTTCCGCATGGCGGGCAGGTTCTCGACGCGGGTGGTCGAGAAGCGCCATGAGTCGTACACCATCTCATTGAAGAGGGTCTCGGGAATGCCTCCGTGGGTGAACAGCTCGCGATAGAAGTCGCTCACTCCCTCCCAAGGATTGATAGCTGCGAGATGGGGCGGGTTGGCGGCGGCCACCTTCCACTGACTCCACGCGAGGTAGGAGACTCCCTGCATGCCCACCTTGCCGTTGCTCCATTCCTGGGTGCCGGCCCACTCGATGAGGTCATACATGTCGTCGACCTCCTGCATGCTCATGTAGGTGAGGTCGCCTTCTGACCACCAGCTTCCCCGCGGATCGGGATTGATGATGATGTAGCCGTTCCGGCACCAGTAGACGGGGTCGGCCGCCTCGAACTTGGTGAATTCGTTGAATTGGTCGTCGCTGAGAGCCGTGTTGCCGAGCTTCGAGTACTTGACATAGCCATGCTTCCCGTATGGTCCCCAACCGACGAGCGGCGGGAAGCGACCCGGTCTGTCGGGACGGTAGACGTCCACGTAGATGGTCGCGCCGTCGCGCATGCGCACCGCCACGTCGTACTCGATGACCATGTCCTGGGATCTCTCGGTGCGTGGGTGGAACCCGGGATAGGCCCCCGTGAACGGGGAGACGGCATCGGTGAAGACCATATCTTCGGGCTGCATCGCCATACTGATACTCCCTTTTGATTCGCCCCTGGCCCTGGCTCACGCTAACATAGCAGGGAAAAGCCTCGAGGTTGCAGGCTTCGGCGCCAAACGCGCGGGGTTCGACATCTCGGTGTTCAACGTCAGTCAGATCTGTGAACAAGCGCTCGAGGCCGGCGGCCTGCCGCCGGCAGCGCCCTAGAGATACGGAGGAGTGGTGGAGAGTCACGATAGCCCCAAGATCCTTATAGCCGAGCTCATGGATGAGGAGCCCGTCGCGCGACTTTCGGCCGCATTTCCGACGGACGTGAAGTACGGGCTGAGCCACGACGAGATCCTCGCCATCATCCCCGAATATCACGCCCTCATCGTGCGGAGTGAGACCATTGTCGACAAGGCACTCCTCGAGGCCGCCGTGAACCTACGCGTGGTCGGACGAGCGGGCTCCGGACTCGACAACATCGACGTGCCCTACGCTACGCAGAGAGGCGTCGTCGTCTGCAACACGCCCGAGAGCAACGTTATCTCCGCCGCCGAGCACACCATGGGCCTGCTACTCGCTACCTCGCGCAACATTCCCTGGGCCGACCGCTTCATCAAGAGCGGCAAGTGGGGCCGCAAGCAGTTCGAGGGCAGCGAGCTGTACGGCAAGACCCTGGGGATCATCGGGCTGGGCCGCATCGGCGGGTTGGTGTCGCAACGGGCCCGCGGGTTCGCCATGCGGGTGATCGCCTACGATCCCTACATACCCGACTCCAGGTTCGCGCATCTCAGCGTGGAGAAGAAGAACACGCTTGAAGAACTCCTCAGAGAGTCCGACTGCATCACCATCCACACGCCCCGCACCAAAGAGACCCTGAACATGATCTCCGACGAGCAGATCGCCCTCATGAAGCCGGGCATCCGCTTGGTCAACTGCGCCCGTGGCGGCCTCTACAACGAGGAAGCCCTCTACCGAGGCCTGAAGAGCGGCCATGTCGGCTCCGTGGGCATCGACACCTGGGTGCACGAGCCCCAGTCGGCCCATCCGCTCTATGAGTTCGACAATGTGGTCGGAACCCCGCACCTGGGTGCCTCTACGCTGGAAGCGTCCAAGCGCGTGGGACAAGAAGTGGTGGAGGAGATCATCGCCGGGCTGCGGGGGGAGATCGTCAAGAACGCCGTCAATATCCCCGCGATGTCGGGCGAGGCCTACGCCAAGCTGCACGCCTTCATCCGGCTGGCCGAACAGATGGGCCTCCTCTACCGGCAGATCCGGCTCCAGCGGGCCAAGGGCATCGAGATCGTCTTCGCCGGCAGGGAGATCGACGACCCTGCCGACGCCCGCATCCTCTCGCTGGCCGCGCTCAAGGGCGTGCTGCAGGGCAGCATGGCGAGCGGCAACGTCAACTTCGTCAACGCCGGGCTTCTAGCCGAACAGATCGGCATCGAAGTGCGCGAGACCATCTCGCTCGAGAGCGGAGACTACCGGAACCTCATCCGCATGATCGTCCGGGAGGCCGACGGCAGCGAGTTCGTCATAGCCGGCACCCTCCTCGAACACAGACACCCCCGCATCGTGCAGATCGGTGAGTACGCCATATCGTTCCCGCCCGAGGGGAGACTTGCCTACGTTCCTCACAAGAATGTTCCCGGCGTTATCGGGCGAGTCGGGACCATCTTGGGTGAGTTCCACGTGAACATCTCGCGCATGGTGACCTCGAGCGGGTCGGCCGACGGCTGCAGGGACGCGCTCATGGTGGTGAGTGTCGATAACGACGTGCCCCGGGAGGCGATCGAGCGCTGCCTCGAACTCGACGAGATCTACGAGATGAAGATCATCGATCTGTGAGGTCTCGAGAAGGCGCCGTCGCATCCGGCGGTGGCAAGGAGGCTGTTAGGTCGTCAGGTTTCCGGACCGCCGTCTGGGGTAGTACACCACGAAACGCCACGTGCAGAGCACGGCACGGCAGGGCGAGCACTCAAAGACAAGGAGGTCTACAATGCGGCGGCTGCTTCTGTTTTCCCTGGTGCTTATCGTAGCTCTCAGCGTCTTCGCGGTCTCCTGCGGCGGGGGCAGTTCATCTTCCACCACGGCGGGCGGCGGTACCACCGTCGGCGGCGCGTCCGGCAGCACCACGGGCGCCACAACGGTTAGCACCCAGGCTAGCGGAGCCGGAGGCGCTCAGGTAACCATCCAGAACTTCGCCTTCGCTCCAGCCTCGGTCACCATCAAAGTGGGTGAGACCGTCACCTGGACCAACCAGGACTCCCCCAACCACACGGTCGTGGCCGACAACGGTGAGTTCGCCAGTGGCAGCCTGGCCACCGGAGCCACCTTCAGCTTCACTTTCAGCAAGGCGGGAACCTACCCGTACCACTGCTCCATCCACCCCACCATGAAGGGGACGGTGGTCGTACAGTAGCGCCGGGTCTGCCGCGATCGACGACGCTCATCGCGCCGCCGGTCGCGGCCAATGGGCCCAGGTCAGACGGCGACGGGAGGCTTCTCCGGTCCCATGTAGATCTCGTCGCCGTCTACCTTGACGCTGTAGGTGCGTAGCGGTCTCGGGTGTCGGAGCAGCTTCCCGACGCTGAGCGCGGCCCCCTCCCAGTCGGTCCAGCGAACCACGCTGCCATCCCTCAGGTCGAATCGGGAATGGTGACGTGGGCAGGTGACGATGGTTCCCTCCAGGGTCCCGTCCGCCAGATGTCCCCCCATGTGCGGGCATCTCGCATCGGCAACGAAGTACTCCGCGCCGATCTTCGCCACCAGTAGCTCGTGCTCGTCGAGCGTGACGGCCTTCATGCCGCCCCCCTCGATGCCCGCGGTCGTCGTCAGCTTGATGAAATCGCTCATTCTGCCCACCTTTAGCTAGCTCGATAGTTCAGTCGTCGGGCCCTCCCCGTACCAAGGACACCGCCGCACCGGCGACGGCCAGCCCCACCCCCAGGAACATGGCCGTCCGATACCCTCCAGCGAACTCCGACGCCGCGGCCTGGCTGGCCTTCTCACCGAGGAAGAGCACCCGCCCTCCGGTCGCCCCCAGCCCCGAGGCCGCAATTGCGCCGAGTAAGGCCACGGAGATGCCTTGACCTGCCGAGCGCATCGTCCCTAGGAATCCTGAGGCCAGGCTGAGCTGCGACCGTTTCACCGAGCCCATCACCGCCGAAGTGTTGGGGGAGCTGAAGGCGGCCATGCCGATCCCTACCATCCCGAGCGCCAGAAGCACCCGCCAGGCAGCCCTCGAATCGGGCAGTATCGCGAGCTGGGCTATCCCGATCGCGCCCAGAAGCATGCCGCCGGTGGCCAGCACCCGCGAGCCGACGCGGTCCGAGAGCCGTCCGAAGAGCGGCGACAAACCGGCCATGAAGATCGGCTGCATGAGGAGGATCAATCCTGCACGCTGGGCGGAATACCCCTGTGCGACCTCCAAGAAGACGGCGGTGAACACGGTTACGCCGTAGACGGCCGCGTAGTTGAGAAGGGCGGCAAAGTTGCCGGCCGCAAAGGCCCGGTTCTTGCGCACCAGATCCAGATCGAACACCGGGTCGCGCACTCGGCCTTCGACGACACCGAAAGCCACCAGCAGCACGACGAATGCCGCCAGCAGGCCGATGGTCTGGAGACTCCGCCATCCCCAGAAAGGCACGAAGATCAGGGGCACTAGGAGGCTCACCAGCGTGGCGCCAAGAAGGGCGCTGCCCCACCAGTCAAGGCCGCCGACCACCGGTGGAGATTGCGCGCCGCCGGCCGGCGGCGCCCCCGCGGGTCGTTCGCCGACGGCCGCTCGGTCGCGCTTCTCGGCGCCGAGCATGAACCACCCGGTGGCGAGCACAGTGATCGCGATCGGGACGTTGATGAGGAATATCCAGCGCCAGCCGGCATGGGTCGCGATGAGGCCCCCCAGAGGCGGGCCTGCCATGAGACCCACGTACCCCGCCATCGCGCTCAGACCCAGGCCCCGTCCTCGCTCCTCCGGCGGAAACGCGGTGGTCACGAGAGCCGGCGAGGTGGCCGAGAGAAAGGCGGCTCCCGCTCCCTGGAGGCAGCGAGCAACGATCAAGAAAGCGCCGTTGAATGACAGGGCGCACGCCAGCGAGAAGA
>PMIZ01000477.1 GCA_003157225.1 Actinomycetota bacterium
CCTGGTCGATTTCCTCCGGGACGTCAACCGCTCGCTGGAAGCGACCTCCCTGGAGGCGGGGGAGTACTGGCGCAAGAAGTAGGCGGGCCTCGCCGGCCGCGACCGTGGGACGCGAGGCCTCGCCGGCCCCCAGCTACCCCAACCGGTCCTCCGCACCGGCCGGCGTCGGACCCCGTCTGGGCCAGG
This sequence comes from Actinomycetota bacterium, assembly GCA_003157225.1. Next base: position 187 of record PMIZ01000477.1, read on the forward strand.
GGACCAGCATCGGTGTGTTCGCCTGGTACTCCGCATAGCCGGCGCGCTCCGACAAGAGACGCCTCTCCATCATGGGCACGCTCGCGAAGACGAACATCAGGGTGATGGCCACCGCCCCGGCCGCGGTCCACCACCAGCGGCTGCCGGCGGCGAGAGCGAACAGCCAGAGGCCCCACCAGGTGAGCACCTCGCCCAGATAGTTGGGGTGGCGGCTGCGCCGCCACAAACCGCTGAGAATCACGTCGCCGCGCTTGACCGACCGCTCACGAAAACGGCGAAGCTGCTCGTCGGCGACGAACGCCAGCGCTATCGCGCCCACGGTGACGAGCAGGCCGAGCCCGTCCAGCCACCCAAAGCCCGCCCCGCCCGGCCGCCCGGCCGCGTACAGGGGCAGACAGCTCAGGTAGACCATCACGGTGGGAAAGAGGTGTATCCCCAAGAAGCTGACCGGCCAGTAACCACGGTCGAACCGCTCGCGGAACGAACGGTAGCGGAAATCCTCCTTCGCAAGACCGGGCCAGTCGCGGTAGAAGTTGCTGGTCAGCCTGAGCGAGTAGACCACCACGAGCCCGGTGACCACGAGGACGCGCGCGTCGAGCGCCCCCCGCCCCACCCACACGTAATAGCCGGCGATGGCCACGGGCTGGAGGCTCCAGAAGGGGTCGTAGATGCTCGAGTTGTCGACGGCCACCGACACTGCGAAAACAACGACGGTGGCGACCAGGGTACCGAGGCCCAGGTCCGCGAGCGGATGCCCGAGATGGGCCGCCCACGCCACCACCATGCCAGCGCAGAGTGCAAGTAGGTACGTTGCCGCGCTGATGAGCCGCCCCAGGCTCCTCGCACGGTGGAGTCTCTCCCTCATGCGGCCAGCATACCTGAGAGCGCTCCCTCACGGCCGATTTTCGCTATGCTGGTCGGTATGGACCTCTCTCGCTTCGACACCATGGATACCCCCGAGTTGCGAAGCTATCTGGCCTTCTTGCTCTGGCACTACCGTGTAGTCGACGCCTTCTGGTTCATCTACATGACCGAGGACTACAGCTTGCCGGAAGCGGAGCAGCTGAACGAGCGTGTGTGGGCCCGCGTGTCGGGGCTGGCCGCGCGCGATCTGGTGAAGCGATACGCGATCACCGAGCAAGGCCTTCGGGGCTTCCTCAAAGTCTTGCGTCTCTATCCCTGGACCCTGCTTCTCGAGTACCAGATAGAGGAATCGCCAGATGAGATTGTCCTCACCGTGCCATGCTGCGCCATCCAGCAGGCGAGGCGCGACAAGGGCCTGCCAGAGTACGAGTGCCAGGAGATGCACCGGCGCGAGTTTCTCGGCATCGCTGCCCAAGTGGAGCCGCGCATCGACGCGCAGTGCGACTTCGCGCCGCCCGGCGAGCGGCCCGAAGGACTGGACTGCCGCTGGCGGTTCACGATGCAGCTGGCTAGTCCCGCGAGCTAGACGGCTGCTGAAGAATGACGCTGCGCCGTCCGAACACACTCGCCGCGCGCGAGAGAAGGACGCAAAGAGCGCGAATAGCAGCGCTATTCGCGGGACTGAGGACGTGCTATCGCGCCGGCCAGCGTGTTCTGAAGGCCGTGGCTTCGTTCTTCAGCAGCCTCCTTGCGCCGCTCACGCCCCCTGGGCATCACCAGATGCAGGCCAGTTTTGAAGAACGAGTGACCAGGGCCCAGCGCCTGCTCACCGGCGATCTGCGCGCTGCCGAGAAGGAGACTGCCGGCAAGCGCCTCACCTGGCTCGAGCAAGCCGGCTTCCCTGAAGCGCCCGAATGGCCCGAGTTAAGGTCGCCGGCCGACGGATCGTCCGCCACGGCTCGGCGAGCCGTCTCTCCCCGCCAGGCCTACGAGCTCCTCTTTCGCGACTATATGGGCCTCGATTTGCTGGAACTTCCGGTGGTGGAGGAATCGGACTCGCACGTCACGTGGCTGTCGCGCAACGCTTGTCCCACGTTGGAGGCTTGCTCGCGACTGGGGCTCGATACCCGCGAGGTATGCCGGGTAGTGTACGAGAAGCCGACGCAGCTCTTTCTGTCGCGTCTGGACCCTTCTCTACGGTTCGTCCGTGACTACTCCGCCATCCGTCCTTACGCTCCTCACTGCAGGGAGAGCATCGTCCGGCTCGACCTGGACGGGCTCATGCGCGAGGCGATCGCAGAGGCTTGGGCCGCCAAAGCTGAGGGCAACAAAGGCTACGGAGCGGCAATCGTACTCGGCGATCGGACAGTCGCGCAGGCACATGACTCCATCACGACCGACCGCGACCCGAGCAAGCACGGAGAGCTGAAGGTCATCTGCGAGGCCGCGGCGACACTCGGTTCGCCCGATCTGTGCGGGGCCCTGCTGCTCTCCACCTGCGAGCCGTGTCCTATGTGCGCGGGCCTCGCGATCTGGGCGAACGTGACCACCATCATCTACGGCTCCTCCATCGCCGACACGGCGGCCATGGGGCGCACTCGCATCATGGTGGAAGCTGCCGAGATCGCGCAGCGGTCGCCATTCACCATCGAGGTGTTCGGCGGGCTGCTGAAGACCGAGTGCGACTCACTGTACGTATGACCACTTCTTGCTGCTAGTGGAGGCCCGCACACCGCGGCCTCGCGACCCTCGCCGCTACGCTAGTCCTGTGTCGCTCTCCAGGTACTCGCGTACCGCGTCTGCCAGCGTGCGGAAGATCCAGGCCCGCTTGGCGTCGTCGGCCTCCAGCAGGGTGAAACGGAAGCCCGGATGCGGCGTATAGAAGCCGGTGAGAGGCACCACGCAGATACCGGTGGAAGCCAGCAGATGGTAGACGAAGCGGGCGTCCGGGGCCGCGCCCTTGCACTGACGTTCTACTAGCTCGCGCAGCTCGGGGTTGGCTATCGGGAGCCTGTTGTTGTGATTCAAGGCGCCGTGCTCGAAGAGGGCGGTCATGTAGAACGCGCCCTGCGCGGGATTGAGCTTCAGCCCGGGGATGGCGCCCAACGCCTCATACGCCTCTCGCGCCCGCCGCGAGTACATCTCCGCCCGCGAGGATAGATGTCCCGCGTAGCGGGGATCGCCAAAGATCCGCGGCACCGCCATTTGCGGGCCGCTCGTCGAGCACACCTCCAGCCGCTTGGCGGCCACCAAAGAATCCACGTACGCGGAGAAGTTCGGATCGCTCGAGCGGTTGAGCACCTCGATCCAGCCGCAACGAGAGCCGGGCCACGGCAGCTCCTTCGATACGCCCCGCATGACGATGGCGGGCACGTCCGTGGCCACCTCCGAGAGGTGGACCGTGTTGCTACCGGGGAAGACCATGTGGATGTAGATCTCGTCCGCGACCAGGAACAGGTTGAACTCCCGGGCAAGCGCGACGATCTCCTCGAGCACCTCCACCGGATAGACCGCGCCGGTGGGGTTGTTGGGGTTGATGATGAGGATGCCCGCGATGGAAGGCTGCGTCTGGATCTTGCGGCGAAGATCGGCAAGGTCGGGCAGCCAGCCGTTGTTGGGGTCGAGGTCATAGGTGAGATGCGGCAGAGCGCAGTGGGCCGACTCGGCCGAAGAGTGGGTGCTGTAGGCAGGCGAGGGACCGATCACCCGCGCGTGCGGGCTCAGGAATCCGTAGACCTTGGCCACAGCGTCGGCCACGCCGTTGAAGAAGATGATGTCGGCTGCCGAGACCCGAACGCCCGCGCGCGCGTTCACGTGCTCCGCCAGAGCTTCGCGGGCCTCCATGAAGCCCTCGGTGGGGCAGTAGCCCCACGAGTCATCGCGGTCAATGACCTCGTGCAGGATCTCGCGGATCCAGGGTGCGACCGTCTCGCCTTTCGCGATGGGATCGCCGATGTTCTCCCAGGTTACCTCTACCCCGTGTTGACGCACCAATTCGCCGAACTTGACGATGTCGCGGATAGCGTACGACAGATGCGCCGAGGAAGGGCTGACCAGATTCGCTCTCATCAGATCTCCCCAACTCAATGATCAAGAAGTGCGAGTATACAGGACGGCAACCTGGCGGTAGGACGCAGAGGGCTGTTAACCTTGGGCGATGGACCGATCCACGCAGCGTATGGTTCTCACCTCCGTCACCGCGAGCGGCTTCCTGACTACCTTCGCAAGCTCCGGCGTCAACGTGGCCCTGCCGCAGATGGCCTCCGATCTCAACCTGTCCGCGGTCATGGTCAGCTGGGTGGCGCTGGGTTTCGCGCTCGCGACCGGTGCCTTCCTCATGCCGATGGGCAGAGTGGCCGATCTTCTGGGCCGCAAGATCGTCTATCTCATAGGGCTCGGGGCGTTCACCGTCTTCTGCTTCGCCTCGGCTGTGGCCCCGAACGCGACCATACTGCTCCTCACGCGAGTGCTGCAAGGCGTGTCTGCAGCATTCCTCTTTGCGACCACCGTCGCCATGGTGATCCTGTCGCATCCGCCGGAATCGCGCGGGCGGGCCCTGGGGATGCAGGTTTCCGGCGTCTACCTGGGGATGACCCTCGGCCCAATGCTCGGCGGCGTGATAACCCAGAACCTGGGCTGGCGAGAGCTGTTCGTGGTAGTCGGAGCGCTCGGCCTCGTGAACATGATCTTGGCGCTCTGGAAGATGCGTGACCTGGAATGGCGAGAACCCAAGACGGCGCCCTTCGACGTCCTCGGCTCAGTCATATGGGCGATCGCGCTCTCGGCCCTCTTGATCGGATTCACGTATCTGCCGGATGTGCTCGGCGGGGTGTTGATCGGCGTTGGATTGTTGGGACTGGCCGGCTTCGTCTGGTGGCAGAGCCGAGCGGCCGATCCCATCCTCAATGTTGACTTGATGCGACACAACCGGGTGTTCGCCTTCTCCAACGCTGCGTCGTTCGTCAACTACAGCGCGACCGCCGCGATGACGTTTCTCATGAGCCTCTACCTGCAGTACAACCGGGGACTGGACGCGCAGACCGCGGGCTTCGTGCTGGTCACAGGGACGGCGCTCCAGGCAGCGGTGTCCCCGCTCGCGGGCCGGTTGGCCGACCGGTTGGAGGCTCGCTACGTGGCCGCAGGCGGCATGGCTCTGTGCGCGGCAGGTTTGTTCGCCTTCGTGTTCCTTGGCCCCAGCACTCCTTATTGGCATGTCATCGGCATCCTGTGCGTGCTCGGGCTGGGATTCGGGCTCTTCGCTTCTCCGATCATCCACGCCATCATGGGAAGCGTGGACAAACGCTACGTGGGCACCGCCAGCGCAACCTCGGGCACCATGCGCGTCTCGGGACAGAGCATCAGCATGGGCATCGCGACCCTGGTGCTCGCCGTGGTGGTCGGACGGCATCAGAAGATCGGGCCCGGGGACTACCCACACCTTCTCACGAGCATCCGCATCACCTTCGTGATCTTCGCCGCGCTCTGCGTCGCAGGGCTGGTCGCCTCGCTGGTCGGACCCGGTCGCCACCAAGGCCAGACAGCAAGCTTCGAAAGCGAGAGACAGTGACGTATCCACAACCTTTCATTCTCGAGCGCTTCTTCGCCCGGCATGAATTCAGCGCCCGTCTCCTGCTCTCCACGTCCGATTGCCAGGGATGGGCGATGAGCGACCTCATCAGCGAAGCTGACGAGGACCTTCGTGCCCGCTGGGACAGCCTTCGGCTGGGCTATACCGAGTCGCAGGGCCTGCCGGAGCTCCGGGCCGAGATAGCGGCCATGTACGAGACGGTGGCGGCGGACGAGGTGCTCGTCGCGGCGCCGGAGGAGGCCATCTTCCTGACCATGAACTCGCTGCTTTCGGCCGGCGACCACGTGGTCTGTACCTTTCCCGGCTATCAATCGCTCTACGAATTGGCGCGCGGCATCGGGTGCGACCTCAGCTTCTGGGAACCTGTCGAAGGCGACACCTGGCGCTTTGACCCCGCCGATCTGGAGAGGCTTCTTCGGCCGGACACCAAGCTGGTGGTGTGCAACTTCCCGCACAATCCCACCGGCGCCCTGCCTTCCCGCGAGGACTACGATCGCATGATCGCCGCGGTGAAGGCGGTGGGGCCCGGCGGCGCCTGGCTCTTCTCCGACGAGATGTACCGGCTCTTGGAGCCGGAGGATGGCATCCGCCTACCGGCCGCAGTCGACCGGTACGAGAAGGCCATGTCTCTTTCCGGGATGTCCAAGGCCTTTGGACTGGCCGGGCTGCGCATCGGGTGGTTGACGACGCACGACGAAAGCCTGCTCGAACGCATCGGCGCGATGAAGGACTACACCACCATCTGCTCCAGTGCTCCGAGCGAATTGCTCGCGCTGATGGGACTGCGCTCGCGCGAGAGGATCCTCGAGCACAACCGCCGGCGCTTGCGCCGGAATACTCAGGCCGCCGGCGCTTTCTTCGAGCGGCACCGGGACGACATGCGCTGGATACCGCCCCAGGCCGGGACGGTCAGCTTTCCACGACTGCTTGTCGTCGAAGGTGACTCACCCGGCCGACGGTGGAAGGACTCCGAAGCCTTCTGCGAGGAGGTGCTGCGCGACACGAGCGTTTTGCTGCTGCCGTCCAGCGTCTATGGCTACGGCGACGCTCACTTCCGTCTCGGCCTGGGACGAAACGACTCGGCCTTCGGCCTCGAGGCGCTCGACGCCTACCTGAGCGCCGGCCACCGGGGCTAGACGGCGGGGAGCGGCGGGGCAGGTCCACGGTCTCCACAGCGGGGTCTCGTCGCGCCGCTGAGCGGTGCCCACACCCGGCCGCCCGGCCCCGCGAGCGCTATCCAGCCGTCCCGCCCCGCAGGCGCTATACTTCCTGCCCTGCTTCGGCCTGTTGTCCGAGCCAGGCCGTCCCGCTCAAACCCACTGAGGAGCCCGACAGTCTTCATGACGCCCCCAGAAGCGACCAACGTCGCGGAGCGCATCCGCAACGTAGCCATCATCGCGCACATCGATCACGGCAAGACCACCCTGATCGATTCGATCTTCCGCGCCGCCCGCGTGTTCCGCGAGAACCAGCGCGTCGAAGAGCGGGTGATGGACAGCAACGACCTCGAACGCGAGCGCGGCATCACCATCCGGTCCAAGCACTGCACGGTGGAGTGGGGCGGCTACCTCATCAACATCGTCGACACTCCGGGGCACGCCGACTTCTCCGGCGAGGTGGAGCGGGTGCTTTCTATGGTCGACTCGGTGCTTCTGCTGGTGGATGCCAACGAAGGGCCCATGCCGCAGACGCGCTACGTGCTCATGCGAGCCCTGCGCCTCGGACTCCGCCCCATCGTCGTCGTTAACAAGGTCGACCGCCCGCAGTCCGACCCGCAGGGGGCCCTCGACAAGACCTTCGACCTCTTCCTCGAACTGGGCGCCACCGACGCGCAGGCCGACTTCCCGGTGGTCTTCGGCTCGGCCCTCGAGGGCTGGATCGTCAACGACCACGAGACCGACGCGCGCGAAGGCATGGACGCGCTCTTTGAGACCATCGTCAAGAACGTCCCCCCACCGCGGGCCAAGCTCGACGCCCCCTTCCGCATGCAGATCTCCACGCTAGCCTGGAGCGACTACCTGGGCCGCATCGGCTGCGGACGGGTGCTCGAAGGCAGCCACCGCCGGGGCGAGGAGTTGGTGCGCACCTCCACCCGCTGGACCAGCCAGAGCCGCGCGGACATGCACGCCAGCGACTCCGAATGGGAGACAACGGGCAGCGAGGGCACCCGGAGTGCGCACCTGTGGGTCACCCGCGGTCTCGAACGCGAGGAGGTCGACGAGATCCACGCAGGCGACATCGTCTGGATCAACGGCCCGGACGAGATCACTATAGGCGACACCCTCTCGGCCCCCGACCTGGCCGAGCCGGCTCTTCCTCCTCTCGAGATCGAGGAGCCGACGGTCTCCATGTTCTTCCTCATCAATAACGGCCCGTTCTCCGGCCGTGAGGGCCAAGCGGTGACCCTGCGCCAGATCAAGGACAGNNATCGAGGAGATGCGCCGCGAAGGCATCGAGCTCTGCGTGTCCCGGCCCGAAGTGATCACCCGCGTCGACGAGCAGGGCGACGTGCTGGAGCCCATGGAACAGCTCACCATCGACGTCCCCGACGAGTTCCAGGGGATCGTCATCGAGAAGCTGAGTCAGCGCAAAGGCGAGCTGACCGGGATGCACAACGCCGGTACCGGAATCGTCCGGCTAGAGATGAGCATCCCCACACGCGGCCTCATCGGCTACCGGGGCGAGTTCCTCACCGACACGCGGGGCCTCGGCATCATGTCGTCGCGGTTCGTGGGCTACGAGCCCTGGCGCGGCGAGGTGGCCCACCGCGAGAGAGGGTCGCTCGTGAGCATGGAGAACGGCCCGGCCACGGGCTACTCCTTGGAGAACCTGCAGGCCCGCGGAACGCTCTTCGTCTCGCCCATGGATCCCGTCTACGCCGGCATGATAGTGGGAGAGCATTCCCGTTCCGGCGACCTGGCCTGCAACCCCAGCAAGAGCAAGAAACTGGGCAACTACCGGTCGGAGACCAAAGAGATCGACGTCGGCTTCAAGGTGCCTCGCAAGATGACCCTCGACCAGGCGTTGGAATGGATCGCCGACGACGAACTGGTGGAAGTCACGCCCAAGTCGGTGCGGGTGCGCAAGGCCATCCTGGGCTTCGAGGACCGCAAGAAGGCCAACCGCAGCTAGCGCTCAGCGGTACGGCGCGCGCCGTACCGCGCTGCAGCGCGGGTGCTTCGACTAGCTCTCGCTTCCACCGATTGCCCGAGTCCGGGCCTTCTCGTTCAACACGCGGTCCGCCAATCGTCCCGCTGCACGCCCCGCGAAATAGCAGTAGGGAACGCCGAGCGACCAGAACGATACGAGAAGAGCGATGAGCACACCCCACGCGTCTTCCATTCCCACTGGGATCGGGTGAAAGAAGAACGTTGCCCTCAGAGTTGGGGTGGGGAGCCACCAAACAGGTATCGGATTCGCGAGAGCCTACCCGAGCGCGGCGAGAGACATGGCGCGCGTAGCCCTCTTGTCGTGCGTGCGGGGATGGACCGGGAGCACGTAGACAAATGCTGCGACAGGCGCCGGGAGGTAGATAGGGACCAGTATGAACAAGAAGGATGTCCCGGAGGGTGCGACCCTCCAGACGAGAGCCACGATCGGCAGCGAGAGTTCGGTCCACGCCCCGAGTGCCACAACAAGGGCAATTGCCTCTCGCCCGATCGCGCGCCACATCGACTCGGGACACGGCTCCGGCAGCCATTCGACTTCTCTACCAAGCACGCGTTCAGCGTCCGAGCACCCAGCGGCGCGGCTGTTGGCAAGGAACGCGATGGGAATCACTCCAGGTTCCCGCGAAGTCCGTCCGGCAGGCTCCTCCTGGGTCCATTCGTCGCGATACTGGATGAAGACCTCGGCGCTGCCGTCTAGCAGCTCAGCCAGGTAGCACTTCATCCATCACCCGTTGCCGTGCCGATCCCAGTCCCCTACCACCTGATCGTCTCGGGATGCCATGACGGGGAGCCTCTACGGCAGATACTGCTCGGCGATGCTGATGACTTCGGTCCCGTTCCGGATGATCCACCAGGGCACCATGTGCAGGTGCTCGGCGCCCGCGGGCGGCTTCGGGCTCCAGAAGCTCAAGAACTCCTTCCACGTGGCCGGCTCGTCCTGGCCGCCCGCCCGGGTGGCAGTCGTGATGACTGCCGACGCGGAAACCGTGAACTCACGCTTCTTCGGGTTCGTATTGCGGATGTAGTAGTCGTCCTCGGGGGGAGGATCCCCCGCGGCCTTGGCGGCGTCGATGGCGGCTTGGCCGGTGAGCATCTCCGCGTAGTCGATGCTGAGGTAGCGCTTGCCGCCCGTCTCCCACCCCTTGTCGACAAAGCCC
>PMIZ01000122.1 GCA_003157225.1 Actinomycetota bacterium
CATCCAGAAGGAGATCCAGGACCAGGTGGCACTCGGCATCCTCAAGGGCGACTTCCGTGACGGCGACACCATCCGGGTGGACGAGCGGAACCTGGGTCTGGTGTTCGAAAGGCTGGCCGGGCTGCCGTCATGATGATCTCCGGCCAGCGACTCCAGAACGACCAACTCCTCGACCTGACAGTCACCGGTCTCGCCTTCGGAGGCAACGGCATAGCCAAAGCCGACAACTTCGTGGTGTTCGTCGGGGGGGCGGTGCCCGGCGACGTGGTCAGGGCCCGGGTGACGAAGATCAAGCGGCGCTACGCCGAAGCCCGGGTGGAGCAACTGCTGACTGCCTCGCCCGACCGGATTCCGGCCCGGTGCCCCTCGTTCGGCGAATGCGGGGGTTGCGTCTGGCAGGGCCTCGACTACCAGGTGCAACTGCGCTACAAGGCGCAGCAGGTGCGGGAGTCCCTCGAGCACCTGGGCGGTCTCCGGGACTTCCAGGTGCTACCTATCCTGGGGATGGACGATCCCTGGCGATATCGAAACCGGGCCGATTTCTCGATCGGCGTGAGCGAGCAAGGCACGCTGGTCGGCTTCAGACCTCCGGGACGATGGGATTCCGTGCTGCCACTGTCCGAGTGCCATCTGCTCGACCCCTCGATCGAGCGGGTCCGAGCGACCGTCGAGGCCTGGCTCCGCGAGCAACAGGTTCCGGGGTGGGATCCGCGGAGCGGCACCGGCTTCGCCCGCCATCTGCTGGTGCGTTCGGCCCAGATGGGGGGTGAGGTGCTCGTCAGCCTCGTGACCGTGCCACAGGAGCTGCCCGCGGCAATGAGCTTCGTGGAGCGGCTTCGCTCCGCTCACCCGGAGATCGTGGGTATCGTGCATGCGGTGAACGGAGGGCGGGCGGACCTCAGCTCCGGACTGGAGTCCCAGACGCTCTGGGGCCGGCCGTTCCTGCTGGAGCACGTGGCCGGCATCACACTCAAGGTTTCGGTGGACGCCTTCTTCCAGACGAATACCCGCATGGCCGACGAACTGTATCGGTTGGTCGCGCATGAGGCAGGCGTCGACGAGACTGCCTTGGACATGCCGCCGGTCTCGGGGAGCCGCGACGCTGACGAAGCATTTACGCCGGCTACGGTCGGCGGAACAGGTCCCGTGGTGTGGGATCTCTACTCCGGGGTCGGTTCGATCGGGCTCTCCCTGGCAGCGGGCGCCAAGGGGGTCCTCGGCATCGAGGCGGTGGCCACCGCTGTGGGGGACGCCACGGAGAATGCGCGTCTCAACACCATCGGCAACGTGCGGTTCCAGGAGGGAGATGTCGCCAAAGTGCTCCGCGAGGCGGTGGACGGTGAGCGCCAGTTCCCCCGGGGTCTGGAAAGACCTGACGTGGTGATCGTCGACCCGCCCCGGGCGGGCCTGAGCAACAAGGCGATCTCGCGCATCGGTGAGGTCCAGGCTCCCCGCATCGTCTACGTGTCCTGCAACCCCTCGACCATGGCGCCCAACGTGGCGCAACTGCAGCAGTTCGGCTACCGGCTGGTGAGGGTCACCCCGGTGGACATGTTCCCGCACACGCCGCACGTGGAGTGCGTCGCCCTACTGACGCTCGAGCACTGGCAGCAGCGCGGCGAGAGTCCACGCACAGAAGCCCAACCGGGCGAGAGCGGCGGGTCGGCGTTGAGTGGCTGTGAGGGACATCCCGCCGCGGTACCCGGTAGGGAGACTTAGCAGGCTGCTGAACAATGACGCTGCGCCGTCAGAACACGATTGCCGCGCGCGAGGGAAGGACGCAGGAAGCGCGAATAGCAGCGCTATTCGCGCGACCGAGGACGCGCCATCACGCCGGCAAGTGCGTTCTGAAGGCCGTGGCTTCGTTGTTCAGCAGCCTCTTAGGCCGCGCGTGCGTCACGGCTTGCCCCAAGAGCGAAGCGATGGGGCGTCAAGACGCCGAGACGCGAGGCGCGGCCGGTTGAGCGGACGGGTACCGTGGCGGGGTGCCACTGACTGATACTGAGAGCAGGTCCCCTGGTCTAGTAAGGCGGCTCATCACGGAACCATTCGCCCAGGTTCCGGAACGCTTTCCAGAAATCCGCTTTCGCTATTTCGTCGTCGAGGCACTCGTCGATATCTGGGGTCACCAGTGCCTTGCAGAAGGACGTGAGATCCTGGAGAGCCCCCGGTTCCCACGCCAGCTCCCTCATCCCGGCGATGCGCTCGGCGTTCACCAACGAGAGCGCCTGCTCGCCCATCACCACCACGATGCGCGGCTGTGTGACGTGGAACTCCTCCAGCCAGAAGCCGGGGCAGTTCCTCTCGCCTTCCTCGGGCTCGACCGCATGGCACTTAACCAGATTGGTGCCGTAGATCACGAGAGGGTTGACGCCAAGGCGTTCCATGCTCTTGAGCACCGCCGCGCCCGAGCGACCGTAGAACGATACTCCCTCTGTTACCTCCAGATAGCGGGGCTGGTACTTGAGCAGGAAGATGTCGGCAAGCGGATGCCCAGAGCCGACGGTGGGAAGGAATTCTCCCCGCTGGCATTTGCGGCAGTGCGTGATACGACGGTTGAGATCGTTGCTCTCGGCGATTGCCCGCTCTTCCAACTTGCGGTAGATCTCGTTCGCCTCGACAAGCGATGCGGTGTCTTTCACGTTGTCCTTTGGGTCGGTTTCCATGTCGTTTTGCGAGGAGTGTACCCCAGAGGGTAGACAGTATATTGGCGGACGGTGATGGAATTCCTCCGGCCTTCCGGTGCGATTGGTCGAGCGGCCCATGCCTGGTCAGTCTTCGGGCAGAACGCGGTCGAGAGTGGTCTGCAGCAGCTTGAGCGACTGCAGGTAGAGCAGACTCTTCTTGCGAGCGATGATGTCGGCTTCCCACAGGGCGGCCATGAAACTGGTCGCATCGGTGAAGCGAGGCATCCGAAGCATGGCCGTCCCCAGACCCTGCAGAACATGCGCGTCGCTGCCCGCGCCGGCCACGATATTGTACTTCGCGGCGAAACGCTCGGCACTGAGGTTGAACGACGACAGGGCGACTTTGGCGTTGTAGATCTCGACGACGTCGATGCGATGGAGGTTGTCCACCAGGGCCCGGTACGATGGCGTGGTCCTCAAAGCGTCGAACGGATGGGGCACGTATACGAGCCCGCCCTGCTCCTTGATGAGAGAGAGCGTGTGATCAAAGCTGAGAGCGGGCGGTATCCGCTCCTTGAGAAAGAGGCCGATGACTTCGCCCTCGGCGGTCTTTACTTCCTCGGCCACGATGACGAAGGGATCGCCCTGAGCCAACTCGCGCGCGAGGAAAGCTCCAGCGATCTCGTTGTGATCGGCGATGGCCACCGCGCCGAGACCGACCTCACGCGCGGTCGATAGGATGGCTTCCACGGGACTGACGCAATCCTTCGAATAGCTGGAATGCACGTGCAGATCGGCGTTGATCCAGTCGGGCCGCGTTGGCCCAGCGTTGGTTTGGCGCCTGCGCCGGGCCACCGACTCCTCGCCGATGCCACGTACGTGCATGGAGTGCCCGGCGGCCGAGGTCTTCGCCGCCCGGCCCGGCCTGCGCGAGGTCGCGGCGATGGTCTCCTGGTAGATCTCCTCGATCCCTTTGGCCACCGTGGCCATCATGTGCGCCTCAGCCTGTCCCGTCCGGCTGCGGTGCGGGCCGCCCGCACTCAAGACGGCCTTAACAGTGGCGCCAAGCGAACCGGACTCGGTCGGCGAGAAGACCCCTCCTGCAAGAGGCTTCTCCGCTCCGCCCGACGGCTGGGCCAGACCGTCTGCTCCTTCGAGGAAGTCCCGCACCGGCGAAAGGTCGGGCCCCACCACCGGGCACCCGCACGCCGAGGCCTCCGCCGCGGTGGCGCAGAGCCATTCCCCACCCAAGAAAGGTAGGATGGCCACCGACGCCGCCTCGTAGAACGGAACCAACTCCTGCGGCGTTTCGAAATCGAACAGGGTCACCCGCGTTCTCAGTTTGCGAGGCGCGGTCCTTGGGACCCAACGGGTCACCGAAGGCCGGTGCAGCGCCACGGCAACCCGGTCCAGGTCGTGAGGGAAGTCGGCCAGCAGCGCTCTGACCAGGGCTCGGAACGACCGCCGCCCGTCGCCTCGGTAGACATATAGCCCGAAAGTCTCAGCCGGGACCGCTTCCCCGGCGAATCCAGCAATGGACGGGGAGATGCCGGTGCCGCAAGACACTACCTTGTACTCTCCTGGGTAGAGGTCTTCCATCATCTCGCGCCCCGAGGAGAAGGTTACGATGCGAGCGTCCAGCCGGAGGAAGAAACGGTCGAGCACCGGCTGGCTGAGCTCGTATGCAGCGACACCCACCGGCGTGAGATGGAAGGTGGCCACCACGGGACTCCGCGCCTGTCTCAGAGCGGTGAAACTGAGCGACGGCGCGAGCGGCTCATGAACGTGAACGATGTCGAAGTCGGCCCCCAGGATAAGCTTCTCCAGGCGGGAAGCTACGTCGACGGGCAGGCCAAGACTGGCTACTCCCCCGTTGAGCCTGATCGGCAGGCTCGAACCGAGGGGGAGCACCGGCACGCCCGCACCGGGCTCCAGCGGGCCGACACCTGGGATGGGCAGCAGAAGGGGATCCGCCGCGGCGCCGCGGCGGTACTCATCGAGGAGGGTGATCACGCGGCCGCGGGTCCGGTGGAAGAGGGCCCTGACTCTGGGCTCGTCGCGCAGGTCGTCAGACGACACCACGACGACGGGGAGGTGGCCGCGAGCCTTCAGCTCGCGCGCCAAGTCGGCCACGTGCTGGTTGACGGCACCAGGCACACTCCAGGAGAAGGGCGTCACCAGGGCTATGTGCAGACTAGTCGCTACGCGGAGCCCCCGATATATCGGGGGCCCGGGCTACCCGCGGGTAGCCCGGGCCCCGGACTCACTGCCTGTTTCTAGCTTACTGCTCGCTCGCGGTCTGGCCCGCGATGAACGCTTCCGTCCGGCGGCGAGCGTCTTCGTCGCTGTACTGGATAGGCGGCGATTTCATGAAGTAGGAGGCGGGATCGAACAAGGCGCCCGAGATGCCCCGGTCGAGAGCCAGCTTGGCGCAGCGCACGCCGTCGATGACGATGCCCGCGCTGTTGGGGGAATCGACCACTTCGAGCTTCAGCTCGATGTTGAGCGGCACGTCGCCGAACGTGCGGCCTTCCATGCGGATGTAGGCCCATTTGCGGTCGTCCAGCCATTCCACGTAGTCAGAGGGACCGATGTGGATGTTCTTGGCGCCCATGTCATAGTCGAGCTGAGAGGTCACCGAGTTGGTCTTGGAGATCTTCTTGCTCTCGAGGCGAGAACGCTCCAGCATGTTGAGGAAGTC
>PMIZ01000108.1:0-6565 GCA_003157225.1 Actinomycetota bacterium
CGTTCCCACCCGCATAGGGACGGGCAACGACTGGGTGGCGGTGTCCGCGGGTGGCTACCACTCTCTGGCCCTCAAGTCCGATGGCTCGCTCTGGGCCTGGGGGGACAACGCGAGTGGCACGCTCGGCGACGGCACCACCACGGACCGGCGTGTCCCCACCCACATCGGGACGGGGACTAGTTGGGTGGCCGTGTCCGCGGGCGAGGGCCATTCTCTGGCCCTCAAGTCCGACGGCTCTCTCTGGGACTGGGGATTGAACTCCTACGGTGAGCTGGGCGACGGCACCACCACAGATCGGCACGCCCCCGCCCGCGTCGGGACGGGGACTGATTGGGTGGCCATAGACGCGAGCGATTGGCACTCGCTGGCTCTTCGCGGGGATGGCGTGCTCTGGGCCTGGGGATACGATGGCGGCGGGGCTTTTCTCCCATACTACGGTATCCCCACGGAGTGGCTGAGTCTCGCCGAGATTCTCCATGGGGTGAAGCTCTCGGGCTCCACGACGACCACCACAACGTCGACTACTGCCACGACGACCTCCTCGACCACGACCACCACGCTGGCCACCAAGACCTTCTCCGACGTCTCTGCCACCAATTGCTACTACGCGGCCATCTCGGCCATGGCCAGTAGGAGCATCATCAGCGGCTATGGCGACGGCACCTTCGGCCCCGACAAGCCGGTCCTACGCCAGCACTTCGCCAAGATGATCGTAGGAGCCATGGGGCTCACGGTGACCGAGGATGACTGGCAAGACTCCAATCCGCCCTTTGCCGACTGCGGCCCGGACGATCCCAGCAGTCTCTATCCCCATGACTACATCGCGGTGGCCAAGGCGCACGGTCTGACCTCAGGTAAGACGGCGACCGCCTTCGCCCCTGAAGCCAACATCACCAGAGCACAGATGGTGACCATGGTCGTGAGAGCAGCCCAGAACTCAGGGATCACCCTGAAAGCAGTCGGCACCGACTATGCGGGTACCTTCAGGAACTACAGCGATCCGACCCACGGCGGCAACGTGCATCTCGCCGACGCCAACGGCCTTCTCCAAGGACTGCAGATCGAAGGTGCTGCCTTCTCCTGGATGGCGGGGAACGCCACCCGGGGCCAGGTGGCTCAGGTTCTCTGGAATCTCATGAAGCAGATGCAAAAGGGTTGAGGGCGGAGAAGTACCCGATACTTGACCTTGCCTAATTCCTCCGGGCAACCGGCACGTGTCCAGGCCTCTATCCGCTGCGCACGAGCATAGTCTGCCGGTCCGCCGGGTAACCTCGAGCACGAGTCGATAGCGAATTCGCCGACTGGGAGGCTCGAGATGGCAGAGACAGTCATGGGCAGCGGCACTCGTGAGGACCCCTGGAAGCTGAAGACTCCAAGCGGTCAGTCGGAGATCGAGGCCTACAAAGACGAAGCGGCGGACCCTCCCGCGCTGGTGGTGATCGCCGCGAAGACCGAGGTCCGCTACCTGCTGCGCTCGCTCACCGATCTCCACGGCATGCTGAGAGCGCACGGCGACTGGATGCCGCTGGGAACCGCCGACGAGCAGAAAACGCCCTCGGATGGCACCGTCGAAGCCTGGGCTCGTTCGCCCGAGAACCCGGTTGGCGGCTGGTATGGGCTCAAGAAGGGCCTGCGTGGCCGGTTTGCCAACTACGTTCCTCCGGTGCTGGAGGCTCTGGGGTTGGCTGAGGTCGAGCACAATCCCAGGGGCAACCGGATGCGGGCGCTGTGAATCAAGAAAAGGGGAAACGATGAGAAGCAAGAGACTGGCAATAGCGGCTGTGCTGGCGGCGATGACTCTATTGGGCTTTGCGCTCTTTGTCGTCGGATGTGGTGGCGGAACCAGCACCACCCAGACAACGACAGCCACCACCGCTCCCACGACTGCCGGCTCCACGTCTACCAGCTCGGTCGCCCGCCCCGGAGGAGGCGCGCCCGCCAAGTTCGAGATTCCTCTGACGGGGGCGCAAGTCGCACCGCCTGTTCAGACGTCTGCCAGCGGGACCTTCTTCCTCTTCATCGAAGCCCAGCCCAGTGGCAGCTACAACATCTCCTACAGGCTCGACGTCAGTAACATCGTCGACGTCACCGCCGCCCACGTGCACTTGGGCACCAGGGGAACGGAAGGAGAAGTGATCTACCCGCTCTTCACGGGCCCCCAAAAGGCCGGGAGCTTCACCGGGACACTGGCGGAGGGCGCCTTCGACGCGAGTGGCCTGACGGGTTCCATGGCCGGCAAGACGATCCCTGACTTGGCCGCGGTCGTGCTGGCCGGTCAGACGTACGTGAATGTACATACCAAGGCCAATCCGAACGGCGAAATCAGGGGTCAGATCATCGTATCCTCTGCGGGGGCAAGCACCGACACCACCGGGACAGGCGCGGCCACTACCGCGTCGACCGGGAGCGGCTACTGACAGCCATACCCGCTCTCGCACCGGCGCTTTGCGCGCCGCCACCTCGCCGTCTCGACGACGGGCCGCGGACAGTCGCGTGTGCCAAGCTCCGCTTGCTATGCTGGGTGGCGCTCGGCACGGTCGTCACGGCGGGCAGTGGAAGCAGAGGAGACCCAGGTGGACGTGGGCGAGGGCGTACAACCGGTCATACGGACAAAGCGAGGCGCACTTCTTCTAGGATTGGCGCTGATGGTGTACGTGACCATCACCGGTATGTGCCTGTCTCTGGTGCCCATAGTAGCCCCCGAGATGAAGGACCATTTCGGATTCTCCGCCTCTCAGGTCGGCCTGCTCACCTCGATGTTCATGCTGACCACCTCTCTTGGCGCTATCCCGATGGGCCTGGCCGGCGTTCGCTGGGGAGGACGCGTTCTGCTTGCCTCCGGCGGCGTGGTTGTGTTCGGACTGGTCCTGTTCGCCGGCGTTGCCTCGTACCCATGGTTCGTCGTCGCTCGTCTGCTGCAGGGCGTCGGGGCCAGCGCCGGTCCGCCCGTGGCCACCGCGCTGATGGCCCAGGTCGTCGACAGGCGCTACTACGGCTGGACATTGGGGGCGTTCGGTTGCGGTCAGGGCGTCGGCGTCTTGCTTGCTCTGCTCATCATGCCGAGCATCCAAGCAGCCGCCGGCTATCGCGCCGTCTTTCTGGCCACCGCGGGGATCACCATCGCTTTGGTGCTGGCTTCACTCGCCCGCAAGGAGTTGCGCGCTCGTCCTCAGTCCGGGCGGCCCGCTGTCTCCCTGGCAGAGCTCGTGCGCTCGGTAGGAGCTGTGGCGGCCAATCTCAGGTTCCTGCTTCTGGCGGTCGTCAACATCGGCGCGATAGGTCTCTTCGTCGGCATAATCGCCTGGACCCCGCCGTTTCTTCATGACCAGCGGGGTACCAGCTTGGCGGTGGCCGCCTACCTGACGGCCGGCCTTGGACTTGCGCAGTTGTTGGGGTCTCCAGCCGGAGCGACCTTCATGGGGCGCTGGGGTAAGGAACGCGTGCTGGTCGTGGGGTTGTCGCTGATGTTGGTCGCGACGGCACTGGTTCCGTTCGCGCCGGGGGTAGTCGGGGTCTTCGTGTGCGTGGTGATAGTCGGTTTTCTCACGTTGGCATTGTTGCCGGCGTTCCTTGGCTTGGTACCCGAGGTGTTCCCTCGCCCCGACCAGGTGGGACCGGCCACCGGCTACATGTATACGGTGAACCTGGTGGCCACCATGCTTGCTCCCTGGCTGTTCGGCGTCCTACTTGACAGGTACGGCTCCGGGAAGGGTAGCCACGGCTACATTTTCGGCTACGAGTTGCTCGCCCTGTTAGCGCTGCTGGGCTTGGTCTCGGCGGTGTTGTTCATACTCACCCGCAAACGGGTGGTTGGAGCCCGGCTTCAAGCATAGCCTCCAAGGCTGCTGAATAATGACGCTGCGCCGGGTGCCCTCTGGGCGTGGACACGATCGCCCCGCGCGAGACAAGGACGCAGGAAGCGCGAATAGCAGCGCTATTCGCGTGACCGAGGACGCAGTATCGCGCTGGCCAGCGTGTCCTGGGGGCCGTGGCTTCGTTGTTCAGCAGCCTTCTAGTTCGCGCCCAGCAGATCGCGCAGCTTGGCAGAGAGATCCTCTCTCGAAAAGGGCTTCTGGATGAAATCCGCGTGACTCCCCACCAATCCCGAGTGACGAACTGCGCGGCTCGAGTAGCCTGACATGAGCAGGGTCTTGATGCCTGGGACGATGGAACGGAGTCTATCCGCCAAGTCGCTGCCGTTCATCTCGGGCAAGACTAGATTGGTCATGACCAGATGGAGTTCGCCGGAGCGAGTATGCGCCGCGCGCACGGCTTCGACGGGCGTACTCGCCGCCAGCACGGTGTAGCCGAGGCGTTCGAGCGCCATTTTCGTTGTTCTGAGGATCGCGGGTTCGTCCTCCACCAGCAGGATTGTCTTCCGCCCCTTCGAAAGGGGCGCCCCCGGCGCCTCCAGATCCTGCTCTGTGCCAACTGGTTCTGAGGCGACGCCGTATCGGGGCAGGTAGATCTTGAGGGTGCTCCCTTCGCCAAGCTTGCTCTCGACGCCGACAAAGCCACCGTTCTGTTTGACGATGCCGTCGAGCACGGCAAGTCCGAGTCCGGTGCCTTCACCTACCTCCTTCGTAGTGAAGAAGGGTTCGAACAGATTGGCCAAGGTTCGCTGGTCCATGCCGCAGCCGTTATCGCTCACGGACATGAGAACGAACTCACCCGGAAGGCATTCGGGGTGGTCCGCGCAGTATTCCGCACCCAGGACCACGTTGTGTGTCTCGATGGTGATCTTGCCGGCTCCGACGATGGCGTCTCGAGCGTTGATGCACAGATTGGTGAGCACTTGATCGAGTTGGCCGGGGTCGATCTTCACCGGCCACAAGGGATCTTCCGGTAGCCAGGCCAAGTCGTTGTTCTCACCGATGAGACGCCGCAGCATCCCACGAGTTTCCTCGATGGCTTTGTTCAAGTCGATGACTCTGGGCGAGATGATCTGCTTGCGGGAGAAGGAGAGCAATTGCCGTGTGATGTCCGCGGAGCGTTTGGCGGCCCTGAGCGCATCCTGCAGCGGATGATCAAGCGGACCGCCAGGGGCCATGTCGCCCATGGCCAGTTCCAGGTTGCCCATGATCACGGTAAGCATGTTGTTGAATTCGTGGGCCACCCCTCCTGCCAGCCGACCGATGGATTCAAGCCTGTGGGCTTGGCTCAACCGTTCTTGCAGTTCCCCCGCGTGCTCTTCGGCCCGTTTTCGCTCGGAGATATCGCTCACAACCACGCGGCAGACCGAAGCGCCGTCGGGATGGTACGCGGCGCTTGTCGTCAACTGGGCCCAAAACGGCGGGCCATCCTCTCGCACCATTCGCAGATCGAGAGCCTGCGGTTCGCCGGTCTCCAGAAGCCGTCTGAGGTGCCGGTAGTAGGTGTCTTGGTCCTCCCTGTGGAGGAAGCGCGTGAGAGGTTGGCCGACCACAGCCGTCCGGCCAACGTTGAGCAGGCCGGCGATGGTGAGGTTTGCCTCTAGGACCAGCCCCTTGTCGCTAACGGTGCAGTAGCCAACGGGCGCTAGGTCATAGAGGTCGAAGTATCGTGCGCGGGAAGCGTCAAGCTCCAGCTGAGCCCGGCGCAGCTCCTCGTTCTGCATCTCGAGTTCGATCTGGTGCACCCGCAGCTCGTGGAGCGCCTGCCGGCACTCGTCGGCGGACAGGGCCAAGAGGTCTCCCGAATCCCGGGCGGCATCTTGCCGGGCTCTGGCTTCAGCCCGGCTACGCAACTCCGCGGCGTCTTCGAAGCGCTCTTCCTCGTCGGTCATGGCTTGGTCCCCTCGTCGTGCCGCTGGGCGATGCTCTCGATCGCAAGGATGACGAACGCGGGTCGCCCCATCTCATCGACCGCGCAGGCGTTCACGCGAAGGCTGCGTGACCCGACGCGAGCAGAGTGGTGCGTCAGCACACGCTCGCCGACGCCCGAGTCCTTATGGGACAAGAGCTCTTCTAGGAGATTCCGCACCGCCGGAGTGTTCCACTGGCCATCGTCAAACTCGTAGAGCAACCGGCCGGTAGCGCTGCCCTGGTCAACCCGAAAGGTGTGATAGAAGGCCGGGTTCGCGGAGACGATCCGAAGACCGGCGTCCAGCACCAATACCGGCTCGTGCACGGTTTCGACGATCGCCTCCATCACCCGGAGGTGCGCCTCCCGCACTGCCTCCCGTGCCCGTTTCGCCTCGGTGATATCGACGAAGGTGATCACGGCGCCCTCGATCACGTTGTCGAGCGTACGGTAGGGCAGGATGCGCAGCGTGTACCATTCGCCGGCTTTGCTCCGCACCTCCACGTCTTTGGGAACGAGAGTGTCCAGGACCGTTTGGGTGTCCGCCGACAGCGCGTCGTAGCCCTCAAGGTTGGACACCAGGTGGCCCACCGGCCGGCCCACATCACCCGGGATCAGATTGATGATGCGCGTGGCCGCGGGGGTGAAGCGCAGGATGCGCAGGCTGTGATCCACGAACACGGTGGCGATGCCCGTGGCGGATAGCAGGTTGGTCATGTCGTTGTTGATCCGCGTGAGGTCGATGACCTTGGACTGTAGTTCGGCGTTGACCGTGGACAGCTCC
>PMIZ01000108.1:6588-6759 GCA_003157225.1 Actinomycetota bacterium
TGCGGCGATGCGCGCGTCGGCGGCCTCGTCGACGCTTGCCGGGCCCTGGGCGGGAGGCGACGCCGGGGGTCGCGGCTGCTCGAGATCGAGGGCCGGCGCCTCTTCCAGGACGACCAAGTACAAACGCGTTCCGGGTATCGCGCTGGGGTCCTCGGTCACTGGGCGGACAGT
>PMIZ01000031.1:0-694 GCA_003157225.1 Actinomycetota bacterium
CTATTCCGAGGAATCGGCCAACCGCCGAAAGTCGTTCCTGCTCGCCCTGTTGGTCTCCGCGTTCCTGGCCGTATTCGGCTTCGTGGTCGGTTTCAGCATCGGCTACGGAAGCGGCCAGGAGGTCGCGTTCGGGATCGGCGCACTGGCGATCGCCGTCGTCATCGGCAGCCTGAGCGGGCTGTTCTCCTACTACGGGGGCGACAAACTGGTCCTGGCCAGCTCACACGCCCAGGAAGTCACAGCCGAACAGGCGCCGCAGCTCTACAACGTCGTCGGTGAGATGGCCACGGCCGCCGGGGTACCAATGCCTCGCGTCTACATCATCGACGACCCGTCGCCCAACGCCTTCGCGACCGGACGCGACCCGCAGCACTCTTCGATTGCCGTGACCAGTGGCCTCCTGCAGAAGATGAACCGCGAGGAACTGCAGGGCGTACTGGGCCACGAGATGTCCCACGTCCGGAACTACGACATCCGCTTCACCCTGGTCGTGGGCGTCATGATCGGAAGCATCGCCCTGCTCGCCGGCTTCTTCCTCCGCTATACCTTCTGGTTCGGAGGCGGCCGCCGAAGCAACAACGCCAACAACGGCGGAAGTCACTTGGGGATCATCCTGCTGCTGGTCGGCGTGACCGGTTCCTACGCGTTCAAACAGTCGACCGAAGGGGATGTGGCCAAGGGTGGCAGCCTCGCC
>PMIZ01000031.1:822-2537 GCA_003157225.1 Actinomycetota bacterium
CTGGCGGGCGACGTCTACGTGACGCTTCTCGACTACGCGGGCGACGGCTCGAGCGTGAGCATCCAAGCGCAGGTCAATCCTCTGGTGAACTGGCTGTGGATCGGGGGCGCGATCATGGTCCTGGGCGGTCTGATCGCGTTGTGGCCTCGCCGCCCGAAGGGCGGTAGGAATGGCCGCTGAACCGGGCTGTCCTGCGCCTGCCATCGAGGTCAGGAACCTCTGGAAGACGTATGGGCATGTGGAAGCGCTCAGGGGTATCGACCTGACAGTCTTCAGCGGGACCTTCCTTACCATCTTCGGACCCAATGGGGCCGGCAAGACCACTCTGATGAAGGTACTGGCCACCCTTGCCCGTCCGACCGAAGGTTGGGCCCGCGTGGGAGGGCACGACGTGACGAAAGACGCGGGGCGCGTGAGGCAGCAGGTGGGCGTCATCTCGCACAACACCTATCTGTACCCGCAGCTCACTGCCCTGGAGAACCTCGCTTTCTACGGCCGGATGTACGGTCTGAAGCGCGCCAACGACCGGTCGGTGGAACTGCTCGAGCAGATGGGTCTGAGCGGCCGCCGACACGACCGAGTGGGGACATTCTCCCGCGGCATGCAACAGCGCCTTTCTGTGGCCCGCGCCCTGCTGCACGATCCGACCCTGCTTCTTCTCGACGAGCCGTACACGGGGCTGGACCAACACGCGAGCCGCGTCTTGGGGACCGTATTGGAGGGCCTCGGCGACGGCAAGCGCACCGTGATAATGACCACGCACAACCTTCAAGAAGGACTTGAGAGTTGCGATAGGGTCGCCATTTTGGTCAATGGGCGACTGGTCTTCGAGCAGGCCGCCCAGGAAGTCGACCGGTCGGGGTTCCAGGCCACCTATTTCGGGTGCGTGGAGAGGGCGATGCAACGGTGAGCGCACTGGGGAAGGCTTGGGCCATCACGAGAAAAGACCTCATGGCCGAGCTTCGGGGCGCGAGCACCATCGTATCGATGGTGCTGCGCGGTTTGCTGGTGGTGCTGGTGTTCAACTTCGGCACCGACCCGGGTGCGAAAGACGTCACCCTGGTGCGGTCGGGGGTGCTTTGGGCTGCCTTCCTGTTTGCCGGCATCATAGCGGTCGGGCGCTCGTTCGCCACCGAGAAGGAGGCGGGCTGCCTGGATGGACTTCTGCTGTGCCCGGTGGATCGAGCGGTCATCTTTCTGGGCAAGCTCATCGGGAATCTCATCCTGATCTTTGTGACCGGGCTCGTGATCTTGGGATTCTTCACCGTGCTCTACAACTTGAGCCTAGGTTCGAGCTGGGCGGGCCTGGTCTTGGTGATCGCCCTGGCGAGCATCGGCTTCGGTGCGGTGGGCACGCTGTTCGCGGCGGTGGGGGCGGGAGTCCGCGCTCGCGATGCGCTGCTGGCCGTGTNNCGGCGGCTCACGTCTCGACGGTCCTGTTCGACGGAGGAGGCTTGGGTGGCGCTGGGCTGTGGACCTGGTTCCTGGTCGTGTACGATGTGGTCTTCCTGTCCGTCTCGTTCATGACATTCGATTTCGTGGTGGAGGAGTAGCCGATGGATCCTGGAGCCACGCGACGTGACCTCATGGTCATGGTGCTTGGGGCCTTGACCTTTGTCTTCATGCTACTGGCGCTCGTCGGCGCGCTGGTGTGGGCGCCGCGGGAAGCGACCATGGGCGACGTGCAACGGATCTTCTACTTCCATATGCCCAGC
>PMIZ01000205.1 GCA_003157225.1 Actinomycetota bacterium
CCCGGAGCTGGTGCTGGTCGCCGAGATCGATCCCGTATTTGCGACGGCGGAGGAGTCAACGGCCTGTTTCAGCGACCTGGAGCAGGCTATTGTGGCAACCGGGCCGCACGTGATGGTCGACTTCACGACTCCGTCGGTCGTAAGGGAGAACGTGTCGATCTGCCTACGAAAACGCTTGCCCGTGGTGGTAGGCACTACCGGCCTGGGCGCCGCCGATCTCGCCGACATAGAGCTCGAGGTCGGTCCTCAAGGCGTGCCCGTGCTGGTTGCCCCGAACTTCGCCATGGGCGCGGTGCTCATGATGGAGTTCGCGCGGCAGGCCGCCGCTCGGTTCCGCGCGTGCGAGATCGTGGAGCTGCACCACGACGCAAAGCTCGACGCTCCGTCCGGCACCTCGCGCCTCACTCGGCTGCGCGTCGAGGAGGCTTGGCTCGAAGCCGGTTTGGACAAGCAGGTGCCCATCCATAGCGTGCGACTGCCCGGATTGGTGGCTCACCAGGAGGTCATCTTCGGCGGGCTGGGGGAGACGCTCACCATCCGGCACGACTCCCTCTCGCGCGAATCGTTCATGCCGGGGGTCTTGCTAGCGGTGAAGCGCATCCGCGGGCTGCAAGGACTCGTTGTGGGTCTGGAGAACATCCTATAGAGCCGGTAGGTGTCCGTTCGCGTTCGTGGATAGAGGCGCCGGGGCTCTTTGCCCTTCAACTGCGCGGAGGTTCGAACCACCACCCGTGACGACACAAGCACTTAAGGTTATCCCCCTGGGGGGACTGGGGGCCATCGGCAAGAACATGATGGTCCTCGAGTATGGTGACGCCATGGTCGTCATCGACGCCGGTCTTATGTTCCCCGACGACGACATGCTGGGCATCGACCTTGTCCTGCCTGATTTCACCTATGTGGTGCAGAACAAGGACAAGCTGCTCGGCATTCTCATCACCCACGGCCACGAAGACCACGTGGGGGCGTTGCCCTACCTGCTGAAGCAGGTTGAAGCGCCTGTCTACGGCACCAGGCTCACCCTCGCTCTCATCAGCTCGAAGCTGGGAGAGCACGGCCTACAAGGCAAGGTCTCGCTCAATGAGGTCTCGCCCGGCAAGCGCCTCGGGCTGGGTCCCTTTGAGGTCGAGTTCCTCGAAGTGGCCCATAGCATCCCCGACGCGGTGGGACTCGGCATACGCACGCCCGTGGGCACCGTCGTCCATACCGGGGACTTCAAGCTCGACCAGACGCCCATCGACGGCCGCGCCACGGCCATGCAGCGCTTCGCCAAACTGGGACGTGAGGGTGTGCTGCTCTTGCTATCGGACAGCACCAACGCCGACCTCGCGGGGTTCACCGGGCCGGAGAGCAGCGTGGGCCAGCGACTGGAAAGCATCTTCGCGTTGGCGAAGGGGCGGATAATCGTCGCATCGTTCGCGAGCCACATCCATCGCATCCAACAGGTCATGGACACCGCGGCCAACCATGGCAGGTCGCTGGCCATCATCGGCCGCAGCATGATCAAGAACGTCAATATCGCCTCCAACCTCGGCTATTTGACCGTTCCCGAGGGGCTGCTCATCAAGCCGCACGACATCGGCCTGCTGCCGCCCGAGACGGTGGCCGTGCTCTCGACCGGCAGTCAGGGAGAACCGCTCTCCGCGCTGGCACGCATGGCGGCCCATGATCATCCGCTGGTAGAGATCATGAAGGGGGACACCGTGGTCATCTCCGCGCGTCCCGTGCCGGGGAACGAGACCAGCGTATACCGCATCATCGATCGTCTGTTCGCCGGGGGCGCTCGGGTGATCTACGAGTCGGCGGCCGGGGTGCATGTGTCGGGCCACGCGGCTACTGAAGAACTGAAGGTGATGCTCAACCTGGTGCATCCCAAGTTCTTCATGCCCGTGCACGGGGAACACCGCCATCTCTACTTCCATGCCGAGCTGGCGCGGGCCATCGGCATCGCCGAGGACCACATCTTCAAGCTGGAGAACGGCGATGTGCTCGAGCTCACTCCCGACCACGCTGAGGTCACCGGGCGGGTCCAGGCGGGCATGATCCTGGTGGATGGCTTCGCCATGGGTGATCTGCAAGATCTCGTGCTGCGCGACCGGCAGCACCTTTCCACCGACGGTCTGGTGATGGTCGTCGTGGCCCGGAGCTTGCAGGACGGCACGATTGTCGGCGAGCCGGAAGTGGTGTTTCGGGGCATCGCCCATGTCGGGGGACTTGATGAGCTGAGCGAGCGAGCGAAGAAACTGGTGGTCGAATCGCTCGGCACCGAGGAGCTGCGTCAGGTGAACGACCCTGGCTTGGTGAAGACAAGGATCCATGACGTCCTGCAGAAGTTCCTGCGCAAGGAAGCCGGAGTGCGTCCCATGATCCTGCCTGTCATCGTCGAGGTCTAGCCGGTGGAACGGGAGAGCCGCACCGTGTCGAGACGCGGGGGAGGCGGCGGCGCCGCACGGCCGGCGGGAGCGGCGCGCAACAAACGTGGCGCGCAGGCGGCTCCGCGCCGCCGCGGGGGCGCCGTGGCTGCCGGAGCGAGGAGTGGCTCACGTCCCGGTCCGGACCGGGTGCGCGAGATCGTGGCCTTGGTGCTGTTCGGCATCGCGGTGTTCCTCATCTTCTGTCTCGTCGCCACGGACAAGGCCGGTGTGGTCGGACGGGCGATCCATACCGCCCTGGTGTTCGCCTTCGGCCGGCTGGCCTTTCTGGCGCCGGTTGCCTGCATGGCTATCGGTGTCACCACGGTGCTGGAGTTCAAACTGCGCCGGTCGTATCGCTTCCTCGGAGTGATGGTCTTCCTGGTGGGGCTGTTCGTGCTGATGGGGGGAGCCGTTCCGCCCTTTGGCAGCCATGGCGCCGGTCTTTTCGTTCGTGCCAGTTTCGAGGGCCGGGCCGGAGGGCTGGGCGAGGCTTTCTACGGCGGGGTGCACGGTCTAGTGGGCATCGTCGGCGTGGGCATCGTCGGCTGGATACTTGTTCTGGCGGGCTTCAGTTTGGCGAGCGGCCTCACCGCTCGCTTGCTGGGAAGGCGGACGCGAGACGCCGCGCGGGCGGTGCGGACCTCCGCCGAGCGCTCGACGCTTCTCACCAGGCGGCGAGACCAGGCGTTCGAGTCGGCCAGGGGCACTGATCCTCGATCCGGCGGCCAGCTTGCCTCGAGTGGGACCGCTTTGCGCGGGAGCGATCCATTCGGGGAGGCCGACACCTTGCGGACCGGCGGCCCTCGCATGGCGGGTGGCGCTTGGCCGGTTCCCCTTGGCGGACCGCATCCCAATGCGACTGTTCCTCAGATCGGACCCATCGACCTGGTGAGCCACGCGGCGGGGACAGGCTCTGCGACGACGGCCACTTCAGAGCCCGGACTGTTCGGCGATGCCTTCGACGACTGGACCGGCGCTCGCGAGGTCTACCGGAGCCCGCTGGCCCCCGTGCAAGCAGGGGGCGAGGTGGGCAACGGACGCAGGCCGGTGCTGGACGGGGCACAAGCCTTCGCCGATCTGTTCGACACCGCGCAGGGACTGGGAGCGCCGAGCGGGATGAGCGCCGCGGCCTTGGCCGGCGGCGTGCCCGTCGGAGGCGCCAACCTCATGGGCGCATCGACCGTTGGGGCGGCACAGGTCGTCGGCGGCATCGCCGCGGGGGAGGCCGGCGGCCCGGACGGCGCAGGCCTAGAGCTCGCCGACGTCGATGGCGATGGGCAGGAGAGTCTTCCCGGGCTCGCACGCCAGGCGAAACAGATTGAACTGGCGGTGTCCGAGCCGGCCTACGTCCTTCCACAGCCGGACATGCTTCACAAGAGCACGCCGTCCGTGGCGGCAAACGGCAGCAGCGAGCGTGACACTTCGGCCGTGCTACTGCAGGCCCTATCTCAATTTGGCGTGCAGGCCCGCGTCATCGGCATGGTCGTGGGGCCTCGAGTGACTAGGTATGAGCTGCACCTCGCTCCGGGTACGAAAGTGGGGAAGGTCTCTGCGCTCAAGGACGACCTCGCGTACGCCCTTGCTACCACCGAGATACGCATCCTCGCGCCCATCCCGGGCAAGTCGGCTGTGGGAGTGGAAGTCCCCAACCAGAGGCCCGACTTCGTCACCCTCGGCGACATCTACCGGGAATTTCCCAAGTCGGCGGGGCCCCTCATGGTCTGGCTGGGCAAGGACATCTCCGGCAAAGCCGTCTACGCCGACCTCACACGCCTGCCGCATCTGCTCATCGCCGGCACTACCGGGTCGGGCAAGAGTGGCTGCGTCAACTGCTTGGTGTCGTCGGTGCTTCTCCGCAGCACTCCCGAGCAGGTGCGGATGATCATGATCGATCCGAAGAAGGTCGAACTGTCGCACTACGACCGCATCCCTCACCTGCTCGTGCCCGTGGTCACCAACATGAAAGAGGCGGCTGGCGTGCTGCACAACGTGGTCAAGGAAATGGAAGACCGCTACGAGCTGATGGAGTTGGACCACGCCCGCAGCCTGCCCGAGATGAACAAGACCCGGGCGCGCCGGGGAGAACGGCCGGTGCCGTGCATACTCATCGTCATCGACGAGTTGGCGGACCTCATGATGTCCTCGCCCCAGGAGGTGGAGGACTATGTCATCCGGCTAGCTCAGAAATCGCGGGCGGTGGGAATCCATCTGGTGGTAGCCACTCAGCGCCCGTCGGCCGACGTGATCACCGGCATGATCAAGGCGAACATCCCGTCCCGGATCGCGTTCGCCGTGTCCAGCCAGACCGACTCCAGGGTGATCCTTGATGTCAACGGCGCCGAGACCTTGCTGGGCATGGGGTACATGCTGTTCAAGCCGCTGGGCTCCAGCCACCTGCAGCGGGTGCAGGGCGCCTACATCACCGAGGAAGAGATCGCCGTGCTCGTCAACCATTGGCGGCACCAAGCGGAACCCGAGTTCCGAGACGAGCTGTTGCGGCGCCCGGCCGAGGCAAAGAAGGGCCAGGACGAGCTCTTCGACCCTGACTCCGACGAGTTGCTGGCCGACGCGGCCCAGCTGGTGATCGAGACCGGGAGCGCGTCCGTCTCCATGCTGCAGCGCCGACTCCGCGTGGGCTACACGCGGGCCGGGCGCTTGATCGACATGCTCGAGCGCCGCGGTATCGTGGGCCCCTGGGAGGGGAGCAAACCTCGGCAGATTCTCCTAGAGCCCGACGACTTCGACCAGGTGCTGAGCGCTCTCAAGTCCGAGGAACGCATTGGAGATGGGCGGGATTTTGACTGACCTCCAGGTGCCCTCGGTAACCGCGGCTGAGGTCATGGAGGGTGGGTACCAAGTGGTGGATGTCCGCTCTCCCGCAGAGTTTGCCGACGGTCATATGCCGGGCGCCATCAACCGCCCGCTGCTAGACGACGCGCAGAGAGAGCAGGTGGGCATCGTCTACCGGCACGAAGGCGCCGCGAGAGCGCGGGTCGCGGCCATGGAGCTGGTCAGCCCCAACCTGCCGGCTTATCTCACGTCTCTGGTCGACCTGGCCGCATCGCAGACGAGGGGTAAGCGCCTAGTCATGATGTGTTGGCGAGGTGGCGAGCGAAGCCGCAACGCTGTGCTGCTGCTGGCTCTGATCGGCGTGCATGTGCTCACCGTGGCCGGTGGCTACCGCGCCTACCGGCGAGAGGTGGTGGCTCGTCTCGGTGCGTGGCGCCCGGGGATGCCGGTGTTTACCCTTTACGGCCCTACAGGCTCGGGCAAGAGCGCGCTTCTGCGGGCTCTTGCCGAAGGCTCGCCCACCTCTCGGGGCCTGCGTCCCTGGCCGGTCGATCTGGAGCGACTAGCGCTCCACCGCGGGTCGCTCTTGGGGGGGTTGAATCAACCCGGAGAGAGAGGCCAGAAAGATTTTGACGCCTTGCTTTGGGACGAGCTCAGTCGTCCCCAGGGCGACTACCTTGTCCTCGAGGGGGAGGGGGGCAAGATAGGGAAGATCTTTGTGCCCACGAGCGTGGCGGACGCTATCCGTGGCGGTATTCCTGTGCTTGTGTCGGCACCCCTGGACAGACGGAGCGACCGCATCATGGACGAATACGCGCCTGACACTTGGGATGGCACCGACGTGGAGCTCTTTCGGCGCGGCCTGTCTCACATAGCTCCGCGGCTGCCCCGAGAGACGGTGCTTTTCTTGGAAAGTGCCTTTGATGATGGTAGATTAACCGACGTCGTGCGGCGGCTCCTGGTCGACTACTACGACCCTCTGTACCAAAGATCATGCGTGGACGGGAGGCAGTTCGCCCTTGAATTCCAGACCGGTCCCGATCCCGCCCAAGATGCACGCCGCTTCATGCGCGGCGCTGCACGCCTGATTCGAGAAACGGCGCCCCCGGACTGTGGCGGACATCGGTAACATTCTGCGTGAGGCCCGCATCCGCAGGGGCCTCACCATCAAAGACGTCGCAGAGGTCACCAAGATCCGCGCCCGATACCTCGAGGCTCTTGAGAACGACGACTATGGCATGCTGCCCGGCCCCACCTTTGTGGCAGCGTTCTTGCGGACCTATGCCGGCTTTCTCAAGCTCGACGCCGAGAACCTGGTGGGAGAGTACAGGCGCAGCTACGAGCCGCGAGTCAGAGAGGAGCCGAGCCTGCTGCGGGTGGAACCGTCCCAGCACAGCCGCTCACGTGGCGTCGGAGAAAGGCAGAAACGCAAGCACCGGCGAAACCAGCGAGGTTATGCGTTTGTAGGGATCCTCGCCATTGTCGTGGTGGCCCTCCTTGCCTGGCTGGGAGCGAACTGGGGCAAGCCTCACACTCCCGCGACTCTCAGCGTGCAGAGCGTCCCCAGCCAGGAGACCACCTCGACGAGTCTGAGCAACGTCAGCACCTCCACCACACAAGCGCAGGCCAGCACCACGACCAGCGCGTCTGTCGTGGTGTCGGGCGGCAACGTGAAGCTGGTGGTGAAGGTCACGAGCGGCAGTTGCTGGATGGTCGTGCGTGAGGACAGCGCGAACGGCGCCGAACTATATGCAGCTACCCTGTCGGCCGATGGGCAGAGGACCTTTGACAGTTCTAAGCGCTACTGGCTGAGAGTAGGCCTGCCCAAGCTGGTCACGTTGACCGTGAACGGGAGAGAGATCAAGCTCGACGCCAGCATGGCCACCTTCACGGTCACCGAGGCTGGCGTGCAGGCCAGTCAGTAGCATGCGGCGGCGGGCGGTCTCTCCACCGCGTCTCTACGTGCATACGCTCGGTTGTCCCAAGAACGAGGCCGACAGCCGGGCCTTGGCACGGTCGCTGGCCGGCTCTGGGGCCGTCCTGGTGTCCGATCCCGAGGAGGCTTCGCACATTCTTCTCAACACCTGCGGCTTCATTCGTGAAGCCAAAGAGGAATCGATCGCGGCCATTCTCGACGCGTGTGCGTCGTATCCGGAAAAGAAGGTTCTCGTGATGGGCTGCCTGGTGGAAAGGTACCGGGACGAGCTGCAGTCCGGCATCCCGGAGGTGGCGGGATGGTTTGGATTCGGCGGCGGAGCGGGCGAGGCCGACCTGCCGCGGATGCTGAAGAGAGAACTTGCCCGCGACGACCGCGGGAACAGCGACGCCATGGACGATGACGGTGGAGGCAGTGGGTTGGCAGCCCGGGCTCCGGCCGGTGGCCCGGCGCTAGCGGCTACCCCCAGCACATGTCTCTCTTACGCTTACCTCAAGATCTCGGACGGCTGCGACGAGCCCTGTGCCTTCTGCGCGATCCCCTCCATCAAAGGCGGCTACCACTCGCTCAGCACGGAGGGCATCCTGCACGAGGCAGACGCCTGTCTTGCCGAAGGAGCCCGGGAATTGGTGCTGGTCGGCCAGGACACGACGCTCTGGAAGGATGGCGAGCTCGACTTGGCGGGGCTCATCGGCTTGCTGGCTCGCGATGAGCGGGTGCGCCGGTTGCGGGTCATGTACCTGCAGCCCGAGCGGGTGGAGGATGGGTTCCTGCGCTACATGGCCGGCCAGCCGAAACTATGCCGCTACCTGGACGTGCCCTTCCAACACTCACATCCCGACGTTCTACGGAGGATGGGCCGCGGCGGAGACGGCGACTTCCACCTGCGCCTGCTGGAGCGGGCTCGCCGGCTCATGCCCGACCTCTCGGCGCGGACGTCTCTCATCGTCGGCTTTCCAGGCGAGACCGACGAGCATTTCGAGCACCTCCTCCGTTTCGTCGAGCAAGCAGGGTTTGATTACGCGGGTGGCTTCGTATACAGTCCGGAGGAGGGGACACCTGCCGCCAACCTCAGGCCGCGGGTCCGCAGGCCGGTGGCGCTCCAGAGGCTGAACCGGCTCAACACTGTGCTGCTGACGTGTTCCGAACGTAGGCGCCACGCATTGGTGGGCTCCCGAGTCGAGGTGATGATCGATTCCCTGGGGACGGAGGAGCTGGACGAGGGCGTGACGGCGGTGGGTCGGACGGCCGGGCAGGCCCCGGATGTGGACGGAGTGACCTATGTCGAGGGGGAGCTTCCCGAAGGGATCGTGCCGGGTGATATGGTCATGGTGACTGTAGAGAGCGTCGTTGGCTTCGACCTGGTGGGAAGGTGCGATGCGTCCTAACCTGCCCAATTCGATAAGCATCTTCCGGGTGCTGATGATCCCGGTGTTCATGGTGTTCGTGCTGATCGACACGCCCGTCGGACGCGTCGTCGCGGTGTGCGCGTTCGTAGTAGCTTCGCTCAGCGACTTCGTCGACGGGTACCTGGCGCGGCGCCGGCATCAGACCACTATTCTGGGCGCCTTCTTGGACCCTTTGGCCGACAAGCTGCTGGTGGCGGCAGCGCTGGTGTCACTGGTGTCACTGAATAAGCTGTCCGCCTGGATTGCTATGGTTGTGTTGGCACGTGAATTGGCCGTATCGGGGTTGCGGATGGTCGCCGCGGTGGAGAACGTCGTGATCTACGCCAGCGTGTGGGGCAAGGTCAAGACGAATCTGCAGATGTTCACACTGGCGGCTCTCGTCATCACGCCGGAGCTGTTTCGGTACTCGTGGAAGTTGGGCGGGCACCATGTGACCTGGTACTTCGTGATCGTGATGCTGGTGGTGACTGTCGGCAGCGGCATCGAGTACTTCGTCAGGGCCCGGCAGAGCCTGCGCGGGCGCCCCGCGCCGGCCAGCGTGGAGTAGCGCGCTATCCGGTCGGGAGTACAGCCACACCACCGAGCGAGCGAGGG
>PMIZ01000330.1:0-3774 GCA_003157225.1 Actinomycetota bacterium
CGTCACCTACGGCTGCCCGATGGAACCCTGGTTCTTCGGCATGCCCAACCCCGATCCCAAAGTCGGCTTCAAGTGGGCCTACAACGTGTTCTGGTCGGTGGCTGGGGACCTCGACCCGGTGTATATCGGTCTGTTCGGCAAGATCCAGACCAACAAGAAAGTGGCCTGCGTGTGGGCCAACGACCCCGACGGCATCGCGACCGCCGACGAAAAGACCGGCTTCCCGACGGCGATGAAACCGGCCGGGTACACCTGGGTCAACCCGGGCTTGGTCACGAACGGCACCGAGGACTACTCGAGCCTCATCAACAAGTTCAGGGCTGAAGGCTGCGAGTGCCTGACGGCCCTCATGAACCCGCCGGACTTCGCCAACTTCTGGAAGCAGACCAAGCAGAGCGGCTGGCTTCCCAAGGTCACGGCGATCGGTCGCGCCATCCTCACCCGTCCGGATATAGACGCCGTGGGTGACATCGGCAACGGTCTCTGCCTGGAAGTCTGGTGGGAGAAGACTCATCCGTTCAAGTCCTCCCTCACCGGTCAAAGCTGCCAGGATATCGTGGACGCGTGGAACAAAGTCAAGAACAGCCCGTACAGCCCGGCTCTCGGCTTGACGGGCGGCGCTGGCTTCGACGTCATCACCGACGTGGTCAAGCGCACCAAAGATCTGAGCGATCCGGCTTCCTACGTGGAAGCCATCAAGTCCACCGATCTGCAGACCCTTGTCGGCCCGATCAAGTTCGGCGATCCCAAGTTCATCCCCAACTGCGCCAGCACCCCGCTGGTCGGTGGGCAGTGGATCGGCAAGACTGGCGCCTGGGAGCGGCACGTCGTGGACAACGCCCATTACCCGGCCATTCCGCAGACCGGCGAGATCAAAGACCTCACCACGTTGTAGCATCGAGGCACTGACAGCGACAGAGCATCACTCGGAACGAACAGTCTGATGACGGTCATACTCGAGGCCAAGAACCTCACCAAGTCCTATGGCGGCGTGAAAGTGGTCGACGACCTCAGCGTCTCCCTCCGCGAGGGGGAGGCGCTGGGCGTCGTCGGTCCGAACGGGGCCGGCAAGACCACAATGATCAACCTGTTCGCGGGCATAACGCACGCCGACCAAGGCAGGGTCATCTTCGCCGGTGAGGACATTTCCCGGCGTACGCCCAACGAACGTTGTCAGGCCGGTCTGGCCCGAACCTACCAGATCCCCAAGCCGTTCGAAGGCATGACTGTGTTCGAGAACGCGCTGGTGGGCGCCACCTACGGCCGAGGCAGGTCGGAGAAGGCCTCGTACGAGCTTTGCGCCCGAGCGCTTAACCAGGCCTCGCTGCTGCCTCGCGCGAACGTGCTGGCCGAATCGCTCAGCCTACTCGAACGCAAGCGTCTCGAACTGGCCCGGGCCCTCGCCACCGAACCGAAGGTGCTCCTCCTTGACGAGATCGCCGGTGGCCTGACCGAGCAGGAGGTGCTCTCGCTCATCGAGACCATCAAGCGGCTTCGCACCGAAGGGATCACCATCATCTGGATAGAGCATATCGTCCATGCGCTCCTGGCTGTGGTAGACCGGCTGATGGCGATCGATTTCGGGCGCTTGATCGCCGAAGGCGATCCAAAGACGGTCATCAACAGTCCTCAGGTGCGGGACGTCTATATGGGGAGTCTGATGGTGTGAGCCTGCTCGAGCTTGACAACCTTTCTGCGGGCTATGGGAGCTTCCGGGCTCTTTTTGACATCTCCTTCAAGATTGAAGAAGGTGAGAAGCACGCCGTCATCGGCGCAAACGGAGCGGGCAAGTCGACTTTGCTTCACACGATCTGTGGGCTGCTCCGGTGCGAGGACGATAGGGTGCGGTTCGAGGGACAGCCGATTGGGCAGATGTCGCCCCACAAGCGCGTGGGACTCGGCATCTCCTACGTGCCTGAGGGTCGTTGGGTATTCCCCAGTTTGACCGTGCACGAGAACCTCCTGGTTGGCGCCCATTCGAAACGACGCGGCATCTGGACGGTCGACAAGGTCTACGAGCTCTTTCCCCTGCTGGCCCGGCTGCGCCAGCGGCAGGCCTTGAGCCTGTCAGGGGGAGAGCAACAGGCTCTCTCTATCGGCCGGGGCCTAATGGCCAATCCTCGGTTGCTTCTCCTCGACGAAGTCTCGCTTGGTCTCGCCCCGGTCGTGGTGGAGAGGATCTACGACGCCATGCCGGCCATAACCACTTCGGGCACCACGGTTCTTCTGGTCGAGCAAGACGTTGGTCAGGCAATGAAGTTCGCCGACCGGATTTCTTGCATGCTCAAGGGCCGCATCGTCCTGGAGGGAGTCCCAGGCGAGCTCGGGCAGGATGAAATCGTCGCGGCCTATTTCGGGGTGTGAGACGTGGTCTGGGCCAACGACATCATCCAAGGGATACTTCTCGGCGGTCTCTATGCGCTGTTCGCCGCGGGTCTCTCCTTGGTTTTCGGCGTCATGCGGTTGGTGAACCTCGCCCACGGCGACTNNCGCCTACATCTCTCTGGTCATCGTCGGGTCGTTGAAGGTCAACCCCTTCTACACCCTACTGCTTGTGATGATTGTTATGGCGGTCTTCGGCTACATCATCCAGCGAGGGCTCTTCAACTTTGCCATGGATGCTGGGCCGATGCAGGCGATTCTGGCGACCTTCGGTATCGCCATCATCATCCAGAACCTTCTGCTCGAGCACTTCACCGCCGACAGCAAGGGCCTTGACGCGGGGCGTATCGAGAACGCCTTCATCAAGCTGAGCAATCAGGTGGTCATCGGTTGGTTTCCGCTGATCACCCTGCTGGTGTCGGTTCTGGTCCTATTCGGACTGCAGGTCTACTTGAGCCGCACTCGCATGGGCCGCGCGTTCCGGGCGACGGCCGACAACCAGCGCGCCGCCCAACTCATGGGCATAGACAACCGCCACCTCTATGGGATGGCCATGGCTTTCGCCCTTGCCATCGTGGCCATCGGGGGCGTCTTCATCGGAATACGTACGACGTTCTCTCCCAGCGCCGGCCCATTGCGATTGATCTTCGCGTATGAGGCCGTGATCATTGGCGGTCTCGGATCCCTATGGGGAACCTTGGTGGGAGGCGTTGTGCTCGGTATTGCTCAGGTGATGGGCGACCACGCGCACCAAGGGTGGGGCATGCTGGTCGGGCATCTGGTTTTCCTGGCAATTCTCGCCTTTCGTCCTCAGGGGCTCTTCGCGAGGCAGGCGCAATGACAGAGACACCAATGAAGGTCGAACGCTACACACGCACCAGCCGGGTTGGCCTGCCGGTAGCCGCAGTGGTGATCATAGCCGCCGCGACGGTGCCCGCATGGGGCTCGTCTGTTGTCACCAAGCAGGCAGTGACCTTCCTTACGCTTGTGGCTCTTGCCCAGATGTGGAACTTGCTCGCCGGATATGCGGGGTTGGTCTCGGTCGGTCAGCAAGCGTTCGTGGGCATCGGCGGGTACTCGCTCTGGGTGTTCTCGAACAAGTTCGGTATCAATCCCTTCGTCTGCGTGCCCATCGCCGGGGTGGTGGCCGCTCTGTTCGCTTTTCCAACGGCCGGGCTGGCATTCCGACTGCGGGGTGGCTATTTTGCCGTCGGCACCTGGGTCATCGCGGAGGTGTACCGGCTACTCGTCACCCAGATCACCTGGTTGAAAGGTGGCTCGGGAGTCAGCATCAACGTGGGCGGCATCAGCCGGGGCACACGCGAAGCAGTCACCTTCTGGCTCGCGCTTGCCGTGGCTGTCGGGTCCATCGCGCTGGTCTACTTGCTGTTG
>PMIZ01000330.1:3845-5405 GCA_003157225.1 Actinomycetota bacterium
TCGGCACCATCGAGGGTCCCATCATCGGTGCGATCATCTTCTTTGTCTTGCAGCAACTGCTTGCCGACTACGGCACCTGGTACCTGATCCTCATAGGGGCTCTTGCGGCTCTCGTGGTCGTCTTCGCCAAGAGAGGTATCTGGGGCAGTATCGTGCGCCGCCGTCCCATCGACCTGTTCCCCGTGCGAAGGCGGCTGTGCCTCGAGACCGTGTGCTTCCCGGAGGACGCGCCCCCACCCTCGTCTCCAACCGATCTGCCTCCCACGCTTGTCAAGCCGGCCGTGGTCAAACCCCCGGGCGACGGGGAAGTTGGGCCGTCGGAGGCGGCACCAGGTAAACTGGGCTAGGACAA
Source organism: Actinomycetota bacterium (assembly GCA_003157225.1). The sequence continues at coordinate 4,198 of PMIZ01000330.1, forward strand.
CGATCATCGAGGCAACGGATGCTCGACTAGTGGGAGACGATCACGTGGGTCACGAAGCGCAGTTCTACATTGACGGGCGGTGGGTCGACCCGGTGGAGCCCGGCCGCTGGATAACCGTCACAAACCCTGCCACCGAAGAACCAGTGGCTCAGGTGGCAGAAGGTTCCGAAGCCGACCTCGATTCCGCCGTGTCGGCTGCCAAGAACGCATTCGATACCTACTGCCGCACCAGCCGCTCAGATCGCCTCGAGTTGCTCGAGAACCTCATCGCCGCCTACCGGCGCCGTCTGACCGACTTCGCGACCGCGATGACCACGGAGGTGGGCATTCCCAAGACCTTCTCGGAAGGTGTCCAGGCCAAGATCGGTGAGCGCCATCTCCAGACGACCTTCAATGTTCTTACCGACTATCAGTTTGAAGAGGACTGGGGCACCACGCGGATCATTCGCGAGCCCATCGGCGTCTGCGGCCTGATCGTGCCCTGGAACTGGCCAATGAACCAAGTGATCGTCAAGGTAGCTCCCGCCCTGGCGGCCGGCTGCACGGTCGTGGTCAAGCCCAGCCAGTATTCCCCTCTCTCCGCACTGCTCTTCGCGGAGGCCGTGCACGAGGCCAAGGTCCCGGCGGGCGTGTTCAACTTGGTCAATGGCCCAGGGTCCTCCCTTGGATCCTGCCTCGCGTCTCATCCCTTGGTCGACATGATCTCCGTCACCGGCTCGACCGAAGTGGGCGCGCTGGTGGCAAAGGCCGCGGCGCCCTCTATCAAGCGGGTGTCGCAGGAGTTAGGCGGAAAGTCCGCCTACATCGTGTTCGAAGACGTGGATCTCGAGAAGGTGATAACCGGCGGCGTGCGCGCCTGCATGCGTAACTCCGGTCAGAGCTGCAACGCGCCTACGCGGATGCTGGTGTCGATGAAGGCTTATGAGGAAGCGGTGTCCATCGCGGCGCGGACGGCCGCGGCGCTTCGCGTCGGAGATCCGACCGATCCGGACGTGTTCATGGGTCCTGTGGCCGGCAAGAAGCAGTACGAGGCAGTCCTGAGCCTCATCAGGTCGGGGCTGGCCGAGGGAGCCCGCCTGATCGCCGGTGGGCCGGACCGTCCCGAGGGGTTGACTCGGGGTTACTTTGTCAAGCCCACCATCTTCGCCGACGTTGCCAACAGCATGCGCATCGCCCGCGAGGAGATCTTCGGCCCGGTGCTGTGCATC
>PMIZ01000297.1 GCA_003157225.1 Actinomycetota bacterium
CCGAGACCGCGTCGACCACTGAGACCTCGTCGACCACGGAGACCACGTCGACCACGGAGACCACGTCGACCACGGAGACCACGTCGACCACCGAGACGACCTCCACCACGGAGACCACCTCCACGACCGAGACCACGTCGACCACCGTGCCGACGCCACCCGTACAGACGCCCACCTTCCCTGACGTAGACTCGTCCTCGCCCGCCTACCAGGCCGTGGGCTTCCTGAGCGGGGCCGGCATCATCTCTGGGTACCAGAACGGCAACTTCGGTCCCGCCGACACGCTCAAGCGGGGCCAGGCCACCAAGATGCTGGTCCTCTGGCAGGAAGTCCCCATCAGCACGAACGCGTCTTCGTTCCCCGACCTTGACGACATCTACCGGAGCTACGTGCAGACCGCCACCGCCCAGGGCTGGATAACGGGGTACGCGGATGGCCGCTTCAAGCCCTACTCGACGCTCAGCCGCCAGCAAATGGCCATAATCATGGTGCGGGCCATGGGCTGGCAGGATGCAGCCCAAGGGCTCTCCACGCAGGAAATCGCGCAGGTGCTTTCAGCCTTCCCCGATGAGGCCAAGATCTCCGACGTCGCCCGGCCCTATGTGGCTGTGGCCGTCTCCGAAGGGTTGTTCGGGGGAGACGCCGAGGGGTACTTGAAGCCCAAGAACGGCATAACCCGGGCGCAGTTCTGCCTGGTCGTGTTCCGGGCCGAGCTCAGCAAGAGAGCGGTCATACAGGCGGTAAGGAGCTCCTGCGACTATCCCGACAAGACCCGGGTGGTGCTGGACCTCAGCAAGGCGCCGGGCACTGTGACCGCTTTCGCTTCGCCGAACGGGACGCTCACCATCGACTACGCCAACGGCGCGATCGGGGGCCGGCTGTCCCAGGCGGTCACAGGCTCCACTGAGATTTCGAGTGTGAGCGCGAGCCAACTGAGCTATGAGCCGCGCGCCGTCCGCATCACGCTCGATCTGGGCCGCTACCGCACGTTCCGCGTGATGTCGCTCGCGCCTTCCGAAGGCAAGGGCTACCGCATCGCCGTGGACGTTTGGAACCGCGTCGACGGCCCGGCCACCGACGGCCCCCCTCTCATCTGTGTCGANNGCGGGGCTGCAGGTGATGATGACCCGGTCGGACGACAGCTTCCCCGCCCTGCACGACCGTCCCCTGATGGCGAACAACGCCCATGCGAATCTGTTTGTCGCCATCCACAACAACGCGATGGGCGAGGCCAGCGCCAGCGACGTCAGCGGCACCGAGACGTACTGCTTCGGATCCGGGGGCGTGCCCTCCCCCGAGGGCTGGCTCCTCGCCCTGGCCATCCAGAGGGACGTCGTCGCTTCCATCGGCTCGGTGGATCGAGGCGTCAAGACGGCCGGGTTCGTGGTGCTCTCTGAGTCCGACATGACGGCCGCTCTGGTGGAGTGCGGATTCCTCACCAACCCCGACGAAGAGGCCAAGCTCGTCACCCCGGCCTACCAGAATGCAGCTGCGCAGGGCATCACCAAAGGTATCCTCGAATACCTCGGCTGGTCCACCACGGTATACTCCGCGGAGTCATGAAGAATGATGGAGTCCTTTTCCGGCGGGCCCGCCTTCCCGGACTGAGAACATCAGGTCGCCGCCGGTCGCGCCGCTTGTTGGTGACGGGGCTGTTGGTCGGCGCCGCGGGCGCTCTGCTGCTCGCTGGGACCGCCTTCACCCCCTCCGCCGATGCCGCCGGCAATTTCGTCTTCACCGGCCGCGGCGATGGCCACGCGATGGGCCTGAGCCAGTGGGGAGCTTGGGAGGGCGCGAGAGAAGGCAACACCTACCAGCAGATCCTCTCCTTCTACTACCCGGGGACCACGCTGGCACAGGCCACGAACCCTGATGACCCGGACAATACCCTCAAAGTGCGCATCTCCAGCACTCCCTGGACCAGCAACACCACCAGTTTCTCGGCGGTCGCGCTCGAGCCGACCGTGTCTCCGGCCGGGCTCTACATGGACGGGGCTTCCGAGGGGAGCGTCCCGGTAGGCACGGCCGTCAAGTTCGACAGCAGCGCGGGCAAGGTGCGGGTCACCGTCAACGGAGAGAACAGGGGATCCTGTGACTCCGCGGAGCTCCGCCCTTCGGGTAGCGGCGAGTCTGAAGGGCGGGTCGAGGTCACTCTGAAGACCACCGGTGGCTCGTCCATCCAGCCGCGGGAGTACTGGGGCATCGTGCGGGTCCAGACAGGCAACAATCCGGGAGAGCTCTGGGTGTACAACTTCGTCGCGCTGGAAAAGTACGTGCGCAGCATCGCCGAGGTCGACTACGATTGGGCGACCGCGGGAGGGGCCTTCTATGCGCCCGAAGCGGTGAAGGCCCAGGCGGTGGCCTCGCGTACCTACGCCGTAGCCAAGAACGGCGCCACCCTGTCGGACAACTGGACCGATCAATGCTATCGCGGTTACACTTTCGAAGCCGCGAATCCCGGCATCGCCCAGGCGGCCGAGGACACGGCCGGCCAAATTCTCACCTATCAAGGGGAGCCCATCAGCGCCTACTTCTCGAGCCACTCGGGGGGCTATACCAGCAACTCGGCGTGGTCCGGCGTCAAACCGCCGTACATCGTCGCCCAGCCCGACCCGTGGAGCTTGAAGGCGCCCCCGGCAGGCACGGGCAGCGGCCCGGGTTGGACCTGGACGTACTCCATCTCGGCGGGATCTCTCTCGAGCAAGGTCAACGGGGCTCTGAAGGACACCTCCGGCAAGACGGTCAACGTGGGTGACATCTCGGACGTGCAGGTGATCCTCCGCGACACCGACGACCCGGCCAGCCACGCCAGGACGCTGAGGCTCATGGGAAGCGGCGGCGCCGCGGAGGTGTCGGTGATCTCCTTCCGCGCGCTCATCGGCAGCTCTCACCTCCTCTCCACGCTGATCCTCACCGTGAACGGCGACACCGGGAGTGGTGGTGGCGGCGACTCTGGAGGCGGGAGCAGCGACGGTGGCGGAGGTGGCGACGGCAGCGACGGCGGCGGCGACAGCGGCGGCAGCGGGCTGCTGCCGGGTGAGTTCTACGACGTGGGCCCCAGTCACCTCTACCACGACGCCATCTCGAGAGTGGTAACGGCCGAGCTCATGGGTGGGTTCGAGAACGGGTTGTTCAAGCCCGAGGGCAGCGTCTCCCGCGCCCAGTTCGCCAAGATCGCCGTCAGCCTGTACAACCTCATGCATGTGGACAGCCAGATAGCGGTGCCCAACGTCACCATCAAGCCATTCGACGACGTCCCCATCGATTCAAAGACCACGGGCGACATCTCCGACTGGATAGCGGCAGCCAAGAGCGCCGGGCTGGTGACCGGGGTGACCGGGGATATCTTCTCGCCCTACGACGAGATCCAGCGCGACCAGATGGCTACCATGATGTGCCGCGCGCTGGGCTGGGAAGACGAGGCCGCGGCGCTGCCCGCTGGCACGCCCGGCTTCTCCGACGTCCCGCCGAGCAGCACTCACTGGGCCGCGGCCACCTACCTCAAGCAACGAGGCATCCTTCTGGGCTACGAGACCACCGATGGCTCCGTGCCTGCGCTGGGTGCCGGGGAGCCGATCAAGCGGCAGCATGTAGCGGTCATCTTGTGCCGGATCCTGGATTTGAAGCAGTAGCTCGCGGTCTCCGCTTAGGGATCGCGTCGAACCTAGAAACGCCGGAGCCCCGGTCCGATGGACCGCCTATTTGTCCATCGCACCGGAGCCCCGGCCCGCTATGAGGGAGGTAAGACGGCTTGGAGAGGGGGCCAGCCGCCTCGGGGGGTTTCTCATTGTCGAGCCTGGCCCGACTATACGCGGACGGCGATAAGGCGCCCGTAAAGTGCCGCCGTCCAAACGCGCGAGAGGCCGCAGCGGATATAATGACGCCCATGCCCATGGCTCAGACACATCCCCGGCACGGCCGGGCCACAGCGTGGAAGGCAGCTGTCTGTGCGATCGCGGTGCTGGTGTTCTTGGTCGTCCTTCTTCGGGCGGCGCCGGCCCAAGCGCAGTTCCTCGAGGTGGGAGATTCCGAAACCTTCTGGGCGCAGAACTGGGCGACCGGGCAGTACCTGCCGCTATCCGCAACGGCCAAGTACGTGGGCGAGCACGTAGCCATTTTTGTGAACGAGCAGGAATCAGTTTCCACGTTCCTCGTCGATCAGCTCGGGCAAGCGTTTGATTCTGTCATATACCCCACGCTCACCGCCGCTTATGGTTCGGAACCCAACCCGGGGCTCGATGCGGATTCGCACGTGATGATCCTGATCTACGATTTCAAAGACCCCCTCCACGATGTCGACGGCTCGTTCAATCCTCGCGATATCGACCCTCAGGGTGCCGATTACTCCAATCAGAAGGAGATGTTCTATCTCAACTCACAGGCGCTACTCGCCGATACCGACAGTGGTCCCGCGCTGGCCGCCCACGAGTTCGCGCACCTCATCGTCCAATATCGGGACACGATGCTGGACACCTCTGCCGACGCGGCTCCCGAGTCCACGTGGCTTTCTGAGGGCCTAGCTACCTACGCGGAGCATCTCTGCGGGTACGACCGGTGGACCAATAGCAAGCTTCAGGCGTTCACCAGCGACCCGAACTTCAGCGTCACTCGATGGCAAGGGGTGCGGGCCAACTACGGCGCTTCATATTCCTTCGTGAGCTATCTGGCCCAACGGCAAGGAGCGGACTTCATCCGCGCTCTGGTCCAACAGCCCCTGGACGGCATCTCCGGCATCGACGCCACGTTGCAGGCGTCCGGTTCGTCCTCCACTTTCGCCTCGCTGTTCGATGACTGGATTCTTGCCGGTTTCCTCGACAGCCGCCTCCCGGCGCTGGCACCGTACTTCTTCGACCAACTCGACGCGTCGGTCACACCTGTCGAGGTGTTGGGTACTCCTCCCCTGCTCGGCACGAGTGCCGTGGTGGATTACGGGGCGAAATACCTCGATTTCCCTGAGTGCTCGACGGCCACCAACTTCCAAGCGGTCGTGGACGGGGCCGACGGAGCGCCGCTTCAGGCTGCCCTCATTTCTTGGGATTCCACCGGCGCGCTCGCCCCCTCGATCGATCGCTTCGACCTGGACAATAGCGCCACGGGCGGTACGATCACGGGATCGAAGGGGTACGACCGCCACACTCTGGTCGTGTGGGCTCGCGGCATCGTGGGCTCCGCCGACAGCTACACGTTCACCTACAGCGGCACCACGGGTCCTACCGGGGGCATCCAGTTA
>PMIZ01000071.1 GCA_003157225.1 Actinomycetota bacterium
AACTGTCTCACCCGCTCCTGGGCTGCGGCGTCTTCCGCCGTGCGTCTCCCATGTTGCCGGACATGCTCTTCCCAGGTGGGGACGACATAGGTCTCCATGAACCGGTGGGGACGTTCGGCGTCTCGGTAGACCGACCACTGGACAGCGCCGGTGCGCCTGCGCGCCCGTCCCAAAGCCGATAGCGCTTCCAGGAAGTCGTCCTCGGCATCCGGAGCTACCTCGTAGCCCAGAAGGACGAGAACCGGACCGCTCGTGTCGTCGGGGCTCAGGCGGGCGTCCGCCGCCGCCAGCGGGGAGGGGGACAGATCCTGAGCGCCGGAAGCCGGGATGCGCCAACGCACCATAAGCACAAGCGTGAGCGCTACCGCGAGGGCTCCCCAGCCGAAAGTGGCGGCTACTCCGACGGCGTTGGCCAGTCTCCCCCAGACTACGGCTCCTACCGCGAGTCCACCCTGCGCCATGGTGAGGTACAAAGCCAGACCTCGAGCCCGCACCCAGCCGGGCAACGCCGCCTGCGTGGAGTAGTTGAAAGTGGAAAAGCAAAGCAGCCAGCCTACGCCGGCGACGAAGGTCATGGCAAACGCGAACGCCAGCTCGTGAAATAGCGCCATCAGCGCCATCGCCGCGGCCATGAGCACCGTCCCGGCACTCACTACTCCATTGTTGCCCAACGAGATCCGCACCCGAGGAAGAGCCCAAGCGGCAAGCACGGCGCCCGCTCCATACCAGGCAAGCATGATCCCGAGTCCTTTGGAGCCGAGGCCGAGGACCGAAGTGGCGTAGACGGGCAGAAGAGCGAGCAAACCGGCGCCGGCCAGAGAAAAGGCGCCTTCGCGCGCAAAGACACCGAACAGCTCACGCGAGAACAGAGCGTAGCGCAGACCGGCCCGCACCGCCCCCACGAACCTCTCTGAAGGTCCTACCGATTCCTCCGCCGTTCGCCGCCACCCCCAAAGCACGACGACCACGGCACCAAAAGAAACTGCATTAAGCAGAAAGACGACCCAGGGACCGGACACAGCGATGATGAGGCCACCGAGCGCCGGTCCGAGGGCCCGACCCAGATTGATGCTGGCTCCGCCCAGCGTCACCGCTTGCTGAAACTCCTCCCGGGGGACCAAGTCCGGCTGGATGGCCTGCCATGCAGGACCGTTGAGCGCTGCCCCTAGACCGAGAGCGAAAGTGAGCCCAAGAAGGAGAGCGGCGTTGGTTCGACCGACGCCGCTGAATATGGCCAGGGCGCCNNGTCGGCGAGGGCACCCGCCGCAATGCCTACGATAACGACGGGAAGAGCGCTTGCCGTCTGAACGAGAGCGACAAGCGCGGGAGATCCTTTGAGCTGCAGCATGAGCCAGACTGCGCCCACGCTTTGCATCCACGTGCCTATGTTGGACACGAACTGGGCGATCCAGAGCGCGCGGAAGACCTGGTACTGAAAGGGAGACCAAGCCGATGTTCTCGCCGGCGATTGCTTCATGTTGCGCTTATTAGTGTAAGCCGCTGCTCGCCCATTTTCTGAGTATAGCCTCCACCGAGTCCGGCTCCGAGCGGATACGTGCATCCGAAACGTCTTTCTGAGGACGACGACCGACAGAGTGGCCCGAATCTCACCGGTCCCACTCGGAACAGGCGCCGCACGACATCTTGTTCGTCAAGCGTTGACAACAAGGGCGCCCGGCGTTAAGGTTCCGTCTCCGTTGTCCCCCCGAGGAGTTCCCGATTCAATTCTTTCCCGCCAAGCAAGAGCCAACGACTCTTCGGACCTCAGGCCCTGGCTGGGTTCGCGGCATTCGGACCCCAAGAAGGGTGCCTCGGGGCCCGCGCATGGCCCTGCTTCTTCTGATCGTCGTCTTCGTGCCTCTCGCCTTGGCCGCCTGTGGTAGTGGGAAGAGCCCCAGCACCACATCAACCGCGACACCCGCAACGAGCTCCGTGATGACACCCGAAAAAGCTCGGGCGCTTCACGCCAACGAGCTGGGCGAGGTCCCCGTACTCATGTATCACCTGATCAGCCACACGAACAGCCAGTTCAACCGCACCCCCGATGAATTTCGCAATGACATCGCGGATCTGATGGCGGACGGCTACTATCCGGTGAACGTCCGCGACCTGGCCTCTGGAAGCATCGACATCCCGGCGGGCAAGTCGCCCGTGGCCATCACCTTCGACGATTCGAGCGAGGGGCAGTACCGCATCCTCCCCGACGGCAGTCTCGATCCCAACTGCGCCGTCGCCATCATGAACCAGGCGGCGGCTTCGGGGGGCTGGGCGAGACGGGCCTCGTTCTTCCCTCTTATCGACGTCACTCCCCCCGACCACGACATCTTCGGTCAGCCCGACCTACAGCAAAAGAAGCTACGCGATCTCGTCGCCTGGGGATACGAGGTGGGCAGTCACACCGTGACTCACCTCAACTTAAAGAAAGCCTACCCGCAGGAGGCGAGCAAGCAGCTGGAGCAGTCCCAGGTCACTCTAGAGAGCATGATCGGCGGCGGGTATCAGGTGACCAGCCTGGCCCTGCCCTTCGGCGAGTACCCGGCCAACGACGCCATTCTTGCCGGCGGCACCTATCAGGGTCACGCCTACCGCTACACCGCCGCCCTCAAAGAAGCGGGTGGACCTGCTTTCTCGCCTTTCTCGAGCAAGTTCCAGGCGCTCCACATCAACCGCATCCAGGTGACGGGCAATACTCTGAAGAGCGTGCTCGCTCTTCTCGACAAGCACCCGGAACTGCGCTACGTCTCAGACGGCGACCCCACCACCATCTCCGCTCCCCAGAACCTTCCTGCCCAGTTGGGTACGCTCCGAAGTGACCTTGGCCGCACGATCGTGCGCTATTAGGGACAACGGCGCTCGGCGAAAGGAGGATGCATGCTCGAGCAGGCATCGGCGCGAGACTGCTCTTCCTTATGGCGGTGCTCGCGAGCTATGGCGGGGGGCCGAGATCGCTCCGATCGTCCAGAACGCGGTTTTCCGCAGCGCCTCTCCGGATAGCGGCAAGTCCACAAGATCTTGCATCACGCAGGACCGAAAGATCGGAGAAGAATTGAGTCTCCGTCTTGCGGGGGTCATCAGTACGCCGTCTTGGGCTCGAACCAAGGACCGTCGGATTAAGAGTCCGGTGCTCTACCAACTGAGCTAA
>PMIZ01000525.1:0-1525 GCA_003157225.1 Actinomycetota bacterium
CAGCACACCGACGAGGACATCGACTTGTACGTCGGCACCTTCGAGGAGATGGTGCAGGAAGTCATCGGGTAGGTGGGGGAGACCATGAAGACAGACGATCTGATAGGCCTGCGGACGGAGAACGTTCCGCGGGGAGTGTTCAACTACTTCCCGGCCTTCGCCGATCACGCGAAGAACGCGGTGATCACAGATGTGGAAGGCCGGGNNGGGGCCAAGAACGCGATCATCACGGACGTGGAGGGCCGGGAGTTCATCGACTTCGCCGGCGGCATCGGAGTGATGAACGTCGGCCACTGCCACCCCAAAGTGGTGGAGGCGGTGAATCGCCAGGCGGCCAAGTTCTCACACACGTCGTTCAACGTGGTGATGTACGAGGGATACGTGCGGCTGGCGGAGAAGCTCAACCAGGCCACGCCGGGTGACTTCGCCAAGAAGACCATGTTCGTGAACTCCGGAGCCGAAGCGGTTGAGAACGCGGTGAAGATAGCCCGCTACTACACCGGCCGGGATGCCGTCATCGCCTTCGAGGGCGCCTTCCACGGCCGGACGCTCCTCGGCATGAGCCTCACTTCCAAGGTGCACCCCTACAAGACCGGCTTCGGTCCGTTCGCTCCCGAGGTGTACCGCATCCCTTACGCCTACTGCTACCGCTGCCCGTTGTCGCTCACCTACCCCGGGTGCGGTGGGCAGTGCGCCGAACTGCTAAGGGAGGCCTTCAACCAGTACGTGGAAGCCGACACGGTGGCGGCTGTCATCGCGGAGCCGGTGCTGGGCGAAGGCGGCTTTGTCGTGGCTCCTCCTGAGTACTTCAGAAGACTCAAGCAGATATGCGAGGAGAACGGCATCGTCTTCATCTGCGACGAGATCCAGACCGGCATGGGCCGTACCGGCAAGTTGCTCGCGGTCGAGTACACCGGGGTGGCGCCCGACATCATCACCACGGCCAAGTCGCTCGGCTCGGGATATCCGCTTGCTGGCGTCACCGGCCGAGCCGACATCATGGACTCCCCGCCACCAGGGTCGATAGGGGGGACCTACGGCGGGAACCCTATAGCCTGCGCGGCCGCCCTTGCGGTTTTCGACATCATCGAGGAGGAGGGGCTTTTGGCCCGCGCCGAGGTCATCGGGAAGCGCGTGCGGGAGCGGTTCGAGGGCCTGCAGGTGAAGTTCCCAGTGGTGGGCGACGTCCGTGGTCTGGGAGCCATGATGGCCATGGAACTCGTGGAGGATCGTGCTACCAAGCAGCCCGCCGCCGCCTTCGCCAAGGAGGTGCGGAGCGGGGTGTTCGAGAGAGGCGCGGTGACTCTGCTCGCGGGCAGCGGTGACAACGTGTTTCGGCTATTGGTGCCGCTCACCATCGAGGATGAGGTGCTCGACCGGGGGCTCGGCATGATCGAAGCGAGTGTGGAGGCTGCCGCGGAGAAGCGGGGGTCTCGTTAGCGACCTGAGGTAGAGCCTTCGGGCGGCCGGGGGCTGGGCGGCTCGCGGTGGCTCCGGGAACTCGGAAAAGACGGGGCGGGGGGGG
>PMIZ01000525.1:1614-3787 GCA_003157225.1 Actinomycetota bacterium
TTGTCAGCGGGATCTTTCACCCGTTTGAGGATATCGGTGAACACATCGAACTGGCCGGCGAAGCAGATCGGCTGGGTCCACTGCTCGTTCTTGTCCTTCTCCCACGCGTCGCAGATGGTCTGCGACGTGAGACCTGTGATGTCGCTTTTGTATGGGAACTTAGGATGGAACCAGCACTCCACGGTCTGACCGTCGCCCAGGGTGCCGAGGGCGTTCACGCCCTGCGGGAAGAGCATGGCTTTCGCCTCGGTGGAAATCCTGGGATGGAAGCCCTGCTGAACGGCCTGCTTCCAGAAGTTGGCGAAGTCGGGCGGGATGGGTACCCCGTTCACAATCTCGACGCCCTCTTGACGGAACTGGCTGATGATGGCGCTGTAGTCTTCGGTGTTGTCCTGGTAGCGGCCCGGGTCGACGTAGCTGTAGCCCTTGGCCTGGAAGGCGGCGGGTAGCCCCTGGGCAAAGGCGTTTCCGTCGCCGTCGTTAGGATAGAGTCCGCCGACCTTCTTGTTGGTCTGGATCTGGTCCCAGCCGGCGATGAAGTTGGCCGCCACGTCCTTGAACACGAACCAAGTATGCCAGCACCACTTGAAGCCGCCCGCCGGCTGCTTGGCGTTCCATGCATCGCCCGGGCAGTCATAGGTGATGCAGGGGCAGCCCATAGCCTCGGCCGTGTCCCGGACGGGGATCACGTTGTCCGCGCTCGCGCTCGCTCCCAGCATGATGACCCCCCCGTTCTGGATGAGGTCTCCGGCCAGTTGCCCGGCACGTGACGAGTCGGACTGCATGTCCTGCACGATGACGGTGAATTTGTGCTTCTTGCCGTCACCCATCACGAAGCCGTCTTTCCAAATGTTGTTGTTGAAGTAGTCGATGTGCCAGGAAGCGGCGGTACCGAAAGCAGCCATGCCCCCGGTCACCGGAAGGATGTAGCCGGCTTTGACCTCAGCGCCTGTCTCTGCTCCGGCGCTGGCGCTCGTCGTGGTCGCCTCTTCTTTGGTGCCGCAAGCAGCTAGCAGGCCGCCCAGACTCCCGGCAGCGCCGATCGCGACGCCTGTTACGCCGGCGATCTTCAGGAATTCCCGGCGGCTTACCTTCTTGCCGCCAGGAGAATCCTCGGTCCCCTCGAGGTTCCTTGTATCTTTGTCCGACATTCCACACTCCTTCGGCCAGTATGGGCCCAACTGAGACGGATAATACGCACTGCATTCATCTGTAGGAGCGTGAGGGGTGAGCGGGACAAGATCGACGACGAGGCGTTCCACTGGCCGGAGAGGCACTCCGCAGGGTAAGAAAGCGGCGGCTGGGCAGTTCGTGCGCAGCTACTTGCCTTGGCGACTATCTCCAGGTCATCCGGGTACTTGCCCCTGCGGTTCGTCCACCATCCAGCCGCGTACCGGAGACAGGATGAAAGAGGCCCCTTTCCACGACGTCCCGCAGGGTGGGATTGAATTCCGGAACATGGAATCACGAGGATGCAACCCTCTTCCTGACAGTGGCGATTGGAGAGGGGGAAGTAGAGTATCGTCAAGCATACTCACACAGTGGAAACCCGCGTGAAGACGGTCACCATGAAGGCGGAGGTTGGCGAGGATGACAGGAAGCAGAAGACGGGTCCTAGACTCTTGACATCACCCGCGAGGAGATGGGTCCCCGCATTCGTGCGGGGTGCATGCGATAGATGGCAGCGCGTTGGAAGGAGACACGTAGAATGGGCGAAGTAGTCCGCTTGACCAACTCATCAACAGGGGGCCCCGTCTTCGTCTACGTTCAAGACGGGAAGATCATCAGAATGACACCGATGGATCTCGACGACGAAGTGGATGCGCCGTCATGGAAGATCGAGGCTCGAGGCCGCACCTTCAAACCGCCGCGCAAGACGACGGTGTCGGTCTACACCGCCGGCTTCAAGTCGATGATCTACTCGGACAAGCGCATCAAGTGCCCGATGAAGCGAGTGGACTTCGACCCCAAGGGCGAGCGCAACATCCAGAACAGGGGCGTATCCGGGTACGAGCCGATCTCCTGGGATGAGGCTACGGACATCCTTGTCGCCGAGATCAACCGCGTCAAGCGTGAGGCAGGCCCCGCGGCGATCCTTTCCAGCCCCAGCTCCCACCATATGTGGGGGAACGTGGGCTACCGGCACAGTACGTACTTCCGCTTCATGAACATG
>PMIZ01000432.1 GCA_003157225.1 Actinomycetota bacterium
CGTAGTAGGACTCGGAAAACGCGCCACCGGCCGGCAGCCCGACCGGCCACCCAATGTTGGCGCCTTGGGGGATGATTGCGATACGCAAGATCCCCCCATACTTCGGAGTAAGAGCCGCGGAGGTCGCGGTGGTGCCACTGGTGTCGGTGCTTCCCGTTGACAGGGAGGTCGAAGTGCCGGAGGTTTGCGTTGACGTTGCGGCAGTGGTGGTTGTAGACCCCCCACCACAGGCGGCTAGCAGGAGTGTGCCTACTACCACAAGACTGACCAGTAGAATGACCGAAAGCCTCATCGAGCGTGGTTTCATTTTTGTGCCCCCTCCTTGAATGACGCGGAGTCGGTGCTGCGGAATCAAGTTGCCGGGTCGCTACCCGGGCCCTTATGTGGCCCTCGGTGAGATCCGCCCTCGAGCCACTGAGGGTGGACCATATTGTGTTTGTGGCCGATGTGGGTCGTGTCTATCTCGCTGAACGGTATAAGCCTTCTAAAATGCCCTCCTTTGTCGGCTGCTGCCAAACGGTCGAGCATCATGCGCGCGAAGCCGGCCGTCATACCCTCCATGGCGATTAGCCAAGCAGTCATATCGAGCGCGCCCGTAGGACAGAGCCGAGCGCAGGACTCGCAGTCGAGACGGGGCTTGGCGAGGATAGGAGCAGGAGACAGGAGCAGGGGGCCCAGGAGTGGCAGGTACGAGACCGGTTTCTCCAGCCCGGATGGGCATGCGGCGAAACGCCATCTCCCTGCCGAAGGCCTCGGCCTCCTCCAGGTCCATGGCAGCCGGATGTCCCGCTGTCGGGTAGAGCTGCCTCATGTGCAGGAGGTAGTAGGACCCGTACCAGTCGCCCGCAACCAACTCATTGTGGACCTTTTCCGATGATCCAATAGGGGTGCTTGGTATGCACCATATAGCCGTACAAATCACCTTTCAGCTCTTCCTTTGGCGTAAGTCTCCTGAAGATTCCTTCCGCCTCAGCCTGATCATAAACGGGGAAGGTTGGCATCGTAATCTTGGCAACCGCTTTAATCCAGTCATCTATGTCAATCGCACCCGTAGGACAGACTCTTCCACAGAACTCACAGTATGCGCACGGTCTTGCTAAAACCGGTGGGTCAACCGACAAATCGATACCATCCACAGGACAATTGTCCATGCAGAGCCGACACTGCGGATACAAGCATTTCTCTTTATGGAATTTCAGCTTCGCCGGAAGCGAGCTTATTGTCTTCCAATGCTCAGAGTCCACAATATCTGCCCTCCAGTCTTTGCCATCGATGGGTGGCGGCACATTTATCACTGGCAAAGAACTATCCCCTGGCGGCGGCGGCAGTGAAGGCATCTGTAGCACAGGTTCCGGAGGAATGAGGCCTGTCTCGCCAGCCGCTATCTTCCAACTCCGTAACACCATTTCCCGTCCGAAATCTTCCGCCTCTTTGAGGTCAACTTCATCAGGATGTCCTTTGGACGGATAAGGATAGGTATGATGCAGCAAATAGCAATCACCATACCAATCACCCGTACCGATTAGTGTAACCTCGCGTGGCTTTAACCATTTATAGGCGTCGTAGAAAAACGTACCCCCCCTGGCCGAGGAACCATGAGTGCAAAACAGAAAGACGTGTTTCCCACCGACATAACGCAATCTCTTAAGAAACTGCCAAACGTTTACCACCTCAAATACTGGTGAGCCTATGCCGATCAGGTCATATTCGTACAAACGCCTCGGATCGGTATCCTTCATCTTTGCGATATCGCATTGCCCTGACACTTGCTTGCAACCCGCCTGTATCGCGTAGGCGATCTTCTCAGTATTACCAGTCTGCGAGAAGTATATGATCACGCTCTTCATTGACATTCCTCTCAGGGGTGGCAGAGTTATGGTCGGCTACTTGTCTTCTCAGCCGCATTCCTCCCCGCTGCATATCCGGAAAAGACGGAAAACCCCATCGCTCCGCAGCCAAAAGTGAAACCGGGGCCTAACCAACCGCTGGTCCCGGCACCCGCGGCATAGAGTCCCCCGATAGGCTTCAACTGCTCATTAAGAACTTGCATCCGGTAGTTGATCCTAATTCCACCAAAAGCAGCGTCCAGCCCCTGCCCTCCCTTGAACGCATAGTAAGGCGCCGTACTCAGTGGCAGCAGCCACTCCTGTGGCTTGAGAAAGTCCGCGTCGTGCCCGTCCTTACAATACGAGTTGTATTGTTCTATCGTGGCTTGTAGCACCGCGGTGTCCGCCCCCATCCAGTCAGCTATTTCCTCCCACGCACCGGCAATCTTGACATTCCCCTTTTTGGCCTCTGATTCAATTGCGTCTTCCAGTTTGCTAAGCCATGCCGTGGGATTTTTCTCCCTAAGCTCAGGCCCCGTTTTTCTATCGATTCCTGACGCCATGGCCTCTTCGTCATCTACCAGTTCGGACGCGAGGCGCTCCATGTCGTAGATGTTTTCGCCCTTCTCGATCATGTCTCTCAGAATCTTGTGGTCCATCAACGCATAGCTCACTTTGCCGGGTTGCAGGTCTTGTGTAAAGCCAGCCAACCAGCTGAAGCCATACGGGTGTGATGTGAAAAGCGTTTCATCAGCGAATCTCATGCCATCACTGTTGACCCATATCATATGCGGTCGTCGCGCCACGTTCGTGGCGCTCATGTTCATTTTATGATTGCCTGGACCTATCCATAGCGACGAGATGAGCGCCTCCTTCGTTGCGCCAGCCTCTTCAGCCATGATCAACCCGTCTCCAGTATTCTGAGGCAAGTTGGTTATAATCTTGATGTTCTCAAAATCAACATTTGGGTAGAATCTGTGCATCAGGTCCATATTTCCTGATATTGGTCCGGTAGCAATGATGACGCTGGGCGCATTGATCTTCAGCTCTTTGTCCTTGTGCGTCGCGACAACTCCGATGACATTGCCGTCTGCATCAACCATGAGCTTCCGCGCTCTGGTCTCAGTAAAGACCTGGACTCCGTTCTTTTCACACGCTTCGACCAGGATGTTGATAATGGCGTTCCCGGTCCTCAAAGGGTTACCTTGGGCCTGATGAACGAGCTTCAACGGCTCATCTGCTACGCTAAAGACCATCCCCTTTTCTTCAAGCCAGCCAACGAGCTCTGCCGTCCCGCTGAACCATGTACGTACCAGCCGGGCATCGCACATCCAGACCGATTGCGTCATGTGGATCTTGAACAGCTCGTCAGCAGTATGGTGTATGCCTAGCCGTTTTTGAGCAGGGCTTTCCACGGCAAAGAGGCCCGCCGGAATTCGCCCCATCCCGCCTAGCATCTTCCTCTTCTCCAGGAGTACAACCTTCTTGGCGCCGGATTCCGCCGCTCTCACCGCCGCCGGCAGGCCGCTCGCTCCACCGCCTATGACGACCACATCTGCTGAAAACTCCGCGGGTGTTAAAATGTTTGAGTCCACAGATCGCATACTCCAAATGTTCTGTGCTATGTCCGACACCGCAAAAGAATCACAGACCCCAGCTAGTATTCGGTATCACTCGCGTTTTAGATGAAGCGCTAATGGCATTCTGCGGACAGTCTATCTGACACACTAAGCATGCCGCACAATCGTCGGGATACTTAATTGTCGGCCTGTCTGTTTCGTCATCCATTCGTATGACGTCCGACATACAACTATCAATACATAGTCCGCATCCATTGCAAAGAGAGAAGTCAATACTTTCTATCATCGGTTCCCTCCAAGTGCCCTAACTACTGAGATATGTGTTCATTAAGGAATCTCCAGGGATACCGCTTTTCATAGGGTACTGATAAGTCAGGCCACCACTTCTTGGGAAAGGCCTGTTTTGTGACCTCCATGTTGCCATCGCTATCTCGTACCTTTACCCATGCCAGCCAACCAGGGTCATCTCTTTGCGGGTAATCCTCCCTGTAATGATTGCCTCGGCTCTCTGTCCGGAATTCCGCACTGCGAAGCATTACTTCAGCCATCAGAGCCCTGCCCCTCGCCTCATGAACGAGACGCAGCCCGTGGGCGTCCTTCGGTCTGCAGTACATCATCGGCCCTATTTGTTTATTGAGGTACTCGAGAAGTGTTGCGCCTGCCCTTAATCTATCCCCTTGCTTTACAAGGAAGATGTAGAACGGCACCATGAGCGACACAATCTGCTGGGTTACCCACTCCGCGTCAAAGCCACCCGTTCGCTCTAACGGTGCATAAGCAGCACTTTTTTCCCTGTCCGTTTCTGTGCGGTTGATCAGCAATTTGGTTGTTTTCGCATATGTAGCCGCGGCCGTTCCTGCCCTTGCTCCGGTCACCGCGGCGTTACGCGTCCCAAACCCCGAACCAGGATACACGGCTCCTACAGCACCAGAGTTATAGCAATCACCGGCGGCATAACGGCCGGCGAGACTTGTGGCTCCGTCAGTATTGGCGGACCAAATACCGGTGCCCCCTCCATGCAGCGAAAGTCCGGTGTACACCTCCGTTCTCGCCGTCCCGTATAGCAGTCCGCCGTGAGTTGGGTCGAACTTCTCATCAAAAACCAGAGCACTATCCGGATTTTGATGCATAGCCATTACGGCTTTGACTTCTTCCGGGACCTCCGCATCAAGATCACACAGTATCGGGCCACGGCCGGCTGCTATCGATGTAACCATGGACGATAATGTGATCAAGCTCACCTTTTTCCCATCGGTATCGATAGAACAACCCATGGGAGCATGGCGCACTTCCTCCGGAGCGACCCTGATTTCCCTGTCTCCGAGAGGTATGTGTCCCTCTATCTCACTATCCAACACGGGATAGAGATGACCTGAAAACTCGCTGCCGCTGATAAAGGCCCCCGCCCGGTAGGCAATCGCTTCTCCATCGTATGTCAATGGTCTTTCGAGATGGGTCGACGCGCCTAGATTGCCAGCGCCGGTGCACATTATTGTCGCTTTCGCATGGAAGACATAGAAATCGCCGTTACCTGTGTGAAAACCAACCGCACCGATCACTTGCCCTTCATCCTTCAAGAGGCCAGTAATCATTACTCGATCTACTATGGTGACACTCTTCGTCAATGCTTGCTTTCTCATCAATGGCAAGATGCTCCATCCGCCACCAAAATCAATGCTTTCCAGAACACGACCAGTACGAGGCGTGCCTGGCATTCTTAGAGGTAGCCGCTCAGTTCCTTCTCGGAATGTAACCCCCCATGATACGAGCTCCTCGTATCTGGCATATGATTCCCTTAAGCCGATCTCGGTCCATTCTGGATTATTCATATATTCGCCGATCTCAGATATCTCGTGTTGCCACTGGCTTAGATTGTGGCCCCAATCAGAGTTAAAGACTGAAAAAGCCGAAGCAAACACAGCAGCTCCCGACCTGCCTGTGTAAGCCTTATCAACGAGCGTCACACTGGCGCCTTCTTCCCTGGCCTTTATTGCCGCGAAGATGCCGGCAATGCTCCCACCGATAACCAGGACATCGGACTTGGATACAACCTCTGATACCATCAAGGACTCTCCTCAACTACTTCATCGTGATGGTGAGAACCCGGCTACTTCGGTACTCGTGTCATTCGCCGCGCCGGCGCCTGCCGGCGCGCAGAGAGCGATACCCAGAAATCGTTCCAGCCTGCGACCACGCCGCCTGAGAGTTGATCGAGTAACTCGGCGACTTGCTGTGCCTGCTCGGCCGGCCAGCCGGCGATGACCTGGCGCAGGATCGACTGCCTGATCTCGGCTGCGGCTACGAGCGCGTCCTGGCCCGACCGTGTCAGTCGGATGATGGCGGCTCGCCCGTCCTTTTCGTCGCCGATCCGGTCGACCAGCCCTTTGGCCTCCAATTCCTGAATCTGCTTCGTCAGGCTGGAGGGCTTGATGCCGACGAAGGCTGCAAGCTCCTTATGACGCATCGGTTTGGCGCTCAAGCGGTCCATCAGAGTCAGCGCCGCCGCCGTGAGGGGCATACCGATCAGCTGGGAAGTGGCCGCGGCCACCTGGGTCCGGCCGTTCACGGTCCGTTGCACGAAGTTGTTGAGGGCCGCGTCGAGCGTGGTGACGGCCTCGCTCTGCATCCCGTCGTCGCAGGTGTCGGGAACTCCTGTCATCTGCCCCTCCGCACCCTGGATCGGTCTCACACCGCGCCCTTGCCCTTTCTAAACTTCGGGTGCTTATTGTGCACCTGGTAGAAGTAGCTGTCCCAGCCGACCTCCTCTTTGGGGATCAAGCGGCGGAACTCCCCGCGTTCCTCGGCTCTTTCCAGGTTGGGCATGGCATACATCGTGGTCGTGAGGTAGAAGGCCTTGGCCTGGCTGGCCACGAACTCGTCGATCTCGATGGCCCCGGTGGGACAGAGAAGCGTGCAGAAGCAACAGTGAGGCTGGCAGTCCTGGCCGGGCAGCTTCGGCGGATCCAGAGAGAGGTCGATGTTGTAGATGGGGCAGTTGTCCATGCACAGACGGCAGCGAGGGTAACGGCAGAGCTCGGGATGGAACTTGAAGGTGTCCGGTTCCTCGATGGTGTCCTTGATGGTGGCCCTGAGCTCGGGGGTGTCGTTCGGGTCCTTGGGGGGTTTGCCCGGCGTCTTAGGGATGAGGCCGGTCTCCCCCTCCCTGATCCGTAGGCTGCGCTCTACCATCTGCCTGCCGAAGGCCTCCGCCTCGGCCAGGTCGATCTCGTCCGGGTGCCCGGCCGTGGGGTAGGGGTCGGGGTGCCAGGGGAGAAAGCAATCGCCATACCAGTGGTCCCAGCCGATGACCACGAGGCCTCTGCGCTTCATCTTGCGGACGATGCTGTAGAAGAACATCTCGGGGATGGTGCCGTGCGTGCAGAAGGTGAAGGCGTGCATGCCTCCCACGGACCACATCTCGTTCACGAACTTGCTCACGTTGAGCGGCTCCCAGCGGAAGACGGGCGACCCGATGCCGATGAGATCGTACTTATGAAGGCGCTTGGGGTCGGCGTCGCGTAGTTCCAGGAGGTCGCAGTTGCCGGCGGCTGCAATCACCCCGGCCTGCACCCGCTTGGCAATCCTCTCGGTGTTCCCCGTCTGGCTGAAGTAGACGATGCAGCTTCTCATCTCTCGAAGTGGTCCTTTCGTAGGGGTCGGCAGGCTGAGTTCATAACGTCATCGTTTCCGTTCGGACCGGCCTGGTGGGTTTGCCGCCCCCACGGTCCAACTTAGTTGGTTCGCCTAACCAACGACATTACACACGTCATGGAGCCGTGTCAAGGTGTTTGGCCTACACCTGCGTGCTGTGCCCATACTGCTGTCCCGCGCGCCGAACGCTCCGACGGCCATACAGCTGGCGGAATTCCTCATCGATGTCCTCCGCGAAGCCGTGCTGGGACCCCTCGAGCCCTTCGCCGGCATGAACGCTATTGCGGCTGGCGTTCGCGGCGCCTTAGGCACCGTGGCGGGTGGGCCGCACGCGCCCCCCGGGGCCGAGGAGTTGGCCGCATTTGGCGAGAGGCTTCCGGTCGGGGAATTCCGGGACTTGCACGCGACTGTCCTGTCTGCGCCGACATCTTTCGAGCGGGCCTTCGAATTCGGGATCCGGGCTCTGGCCCGAAGGCTCGTGGCCACCGCGCCCGGCCGGGGGTGTGCAGCGGTATAGCTCTGCCTATTTGTGGAGCAATACAGCTAACCGGGTCTGGGTCGCGCTCACACCTTGATACACGCCACCTGATGCTCATCGCCGATATCCCGCAGCGGCGGGACCGCCTCGGCACATTCCTGCGTAGCGAGATGGCAGCGCGGGTGAAAGGAACACCCCTGCGGCGGATCGAGTGGGCTCGGCACTTCACCCTTGAGGATGATGCGCTCGCGCGTCTGTTCCACCACCGGGTCGGCGATGGGAACCGCGGAAAGAAGCGCCTGGGTGTAGGGGTGAAGCGGATTATCGTATAGGACGCGAGACTTGCAGAGTTCTACGATCCGCCCCAGATACATGACGGCGATGCGGTCCGAGATGTGCCTGACCACCGACAGGTCGTGAGCGATGAAGAGGTAGCTGAGGTCTTCGCTCTTCTCCTGCAACTCCTGCAAAAGGTTGACGATCTGCGCCTGGATGGAGACGTCAAGGGCGGAGATCGGCTCGTCGCAGACGATGAGCCCCGGGTTGCAGGCAAGAGCGCGGGCGATGCCGAGGCGCTGGCGCTGCCCTCCGGAGAACTCGTGCGGCATGCGGTCGGACATCGACGGGTCGAGCCCCACGGTGCGGAAGAGCTCCTCGACGGTCTCGCGCTGCTCGGTCCTGCCCTTGGCCATGCAGTGGATCCGGCGCGGCTCGCCCACGATGGAACCCGCGCTTTGCCGGGGGTCAAGAGACGAATAGGGATCCTGGAAGATCATGGCCATATGCGAACGGCAGGCGCAGATCTCTTTCTCGCTCAGCTTCGCGATGTCTTCCCCGGCAAAGGAGATGCACCCGGCGGTCGGCTTGTAGAGACCGAGCACGCAGCGGCCCATGGTGGTCTTGCCGCATCCACTCTCCCCCACCAGCCCGAGTGTCTCGCCTCTAAGGAGCTTGAAGCTCACCCCGTCGACAGCCTTGAGGTCCGCGACCTTGTGTTGACGCAGGCCGCGCGTGACCGGGAAATACATCTTGAGGTCCGTGACGTCGAGGAGCGTGCAGTCGTCCAGCTTTGTGCCTTTCGCGGTCGCGCACTCGCCACCGGAGCTCACGCGAACCGTATCCTTCTCTCGTTCGACCTGGGCATAGCAGGCGGCCCAGTGGTTCTCGCCCACCAGGGACAGTCCCGGCCACGGCTCGTGGTAGCACCTTTCGATCCTATAGGGGCAGCGGGGCAAGAAGGCACAGTGCGTCGACTCTCCGAACATCGTGGGCATCATGCCGGGGATGGGAACGAGCTTGGTGCCTTGCTCCTCATCCAGACGAGGCACCGAGCGCAAAAGGCCAATCGTGTAGGGATGCCGCGGATTCGCGAAGAGGTCCCTACAGGTGCCGGTCTCGACGATGCGGCCCGCGTACATGATGTAGATTCGCTGGGCGTAGCGTGCGACCACACCGAGGTTGTGCGTCACGAGAACAAGCGAGGCGTGGAGCCGCTCGACCATATCCGTCATGAGCTCGAGCACTTGGGCCTGGATGGTCACGTCGAGGGCCGTCGTCGGCTCGTCGGCNNGGGTCGCAGGAAACCCCGATGGCGATCATGATGCGTTGGCGCATACCGCCCGAGAACTGGTGGGGATAGTCGTCGAGGCGGTGTTCCGCCCCGGGAATCCCCACCATGCTCATGAGCTCGATCGCCCGTTTACGGGCCGCAGCGTTGTTCATCTTCATATGCAGCCTGAGCATCTCGGTCAGCTGCTGGCCGATGGTGAGGACCGGGTTGAGCGAGGTCATCGGCTCCTGGAAGATCATGGCGATCTTCCCGCCCCGGATGGATCGGATCTCGGGGCCGTTCTCGCGGAGCTTGAGCAGGTCTCTACCTTCGAAGATGACCTCGCCGCCCACGATCTTGCCGGGGGGGCCGATGAGCTGCATGACCGACAGCTGGGTGACCGACTTCCCACATCCGCTCTCCCCTACCACGCCGACGATCTCGTTCTCGTCGATGTGGTAGGAGACGCCGTCGACGGCTCTCACGGTGCCGATCTCGGTCCGGAAATGAGTCACCAGATTGTTGACTCTCAGTAATTCGGCCATCTCGGTACCTCGTTACGCATGCGTTGAGCCCACAAACCGGGGGACACTCGCCGCGTTACTGCTTGCGTATCCACTGGGACTCGGTCACCGAACTGAAGTGGAATATCGGGCGGTCGATTCGGTTCAGGATCAACGGGCTGTGCTTCATGCCCGCCGGGACGTAGAGCAGGCTGCTCTTGGTGAGGAGGATCTTCTGTCCTTCGAAATAGAACTCGATCTCGCCACAGAGGTCGAATGGGTCGTCGGGGTTGGTCCCATAGAAGCAGACGACTTCGTGCTCGTCGTGATGATGCGCTTCGGGGATAACCACCAGCGGTTCCTGCCGGGGCCAGAACCAGGCGGTGATAACGTTCCAGGAGCCCGGAATCACGGCGTCGTCCAAGTAGCACATGTTGGTCACCGAGCCCGGGGGCATCGGAGGCAGAGGTGCATCCGGCCTGATCTTCTGAATTATGAACTGGGAGTAGTCGCCATAATCTTCGTTTGCCATGTCGCAGCCTTTCGCAGGTTCTATTCTTGCTAGATTGACCCTCTCAGCCTCGGGTCAAGAGCATCTCTCAGCCCGTCTCCGACCAGGTTGAAGCAGAGGACCAGGATCATGAGTACCAGGCCCGGAGCCAGGGAAAGAAGGGGGTTAGTCGCCAGATTCGGCCGACCGTCGTTGATCATGCTCCCCCAGGCGGCCGTCTGGGCGGGAAGGCCGATGCCCAAGAAACTGAGGCCGGCCTCCGCCAGGACGACTGAGCCGAGCTGCATGGTGATGAGCACGATGAAGGGCTGGAGGCAGTTAGGCAACACGTGGGCGAAGAGGACGCGGCGGTGGCTTGCGCCCGCGGAGCGCAGGGCAAGGACGTAGTCGTTCTCCTTCGCCTGTAGCACCATGCCGCACATCACCCGTACGTAAAGGGGTGTCATGCCCACGCTCAAGGCGATGATGACGTTCCTCAGACCTCCGCCCAGGAGAGCGGCGATGGCCAACAGAAGGAGCACCATGGGGAAGGCCATGAGTGCGTCCATGATTCGCATGATGGGGGCGCGGGCCCAGCGGTAGTAGCCGGCAAGAAGTCCGAGCAGCATGCCGATGCCCGCGGAGATGAAGACGACCGCAAACCCAATCAGCAAGGATACCCGAGCGCCGTAGATGATGCGGCTTAACGTGTCGCGGCCGTTTGCGTCGGTCCCCAGCCAGTGCGCGGCGCTCGGCTGAAGCAGCGGGCCGGCGTCCTGGTTGTTCGGGGGGTAGGGGGCGAGGAGCCGAGCGAAGATCGCCATGAGCATCATTAGGATCAGCACGACCAGGCAGACCAGCACCACTTTACGCCCGAAGAACACCCGGGCGAACCGGCGCCAGCTGGTTATCTTCGGCGGGGGACCCGCCATAAGGGCATCCCCCGGCACGGGGAAAGGAAGCATGGGTGACAACCCGCGCGCGCTCTCGGGGCCGTCGACCAGCGATGGGGGCGGAGGTACTTCGGGCGGCGGGGTCCCTTGCTTGATCGGCAGCGGCGGGAAGGGGGGGGTGTCGGCGTCGTCGGACCATTCGCTGCCTATGTCGTGGGGCACGGTAGTCACCCTAGCTGTAGCGGATACGGGGATCGAGCCAGCCGTACGAGATATCGACCAGCAGGTTCACGGTAAGTACCACCGCGGCAACTATCAAGGCTATGGCCTGGATATACGGGTAGTCCGCATTATTTACCGCCTCGACGGCCAAGCGGCCGATACCGGGAATACCATAGACCGTCTCAATGAAGACCTCGCCGCCGACGATCATGCTGAGGCTCATGCCGCTCAGAGTGACAATAGGGATAAGGCTGTTCTTGAGGGCGTGGCGGAGAATGACCGCTCGCTGCCTGAGGCCCTTGGACCAAGCCGTGCGGATGTAGTCCTGGCGAAGCACGCCCAGCAGGGACGAGCGGGTCTGGCGGCAGGTGCTGGCCACGGTGAAGAGGGCCGCACACATGACCGGCATGACAATGTGTCGCAGGTTGCCCACGAGGCTCTCGGAGGGGGAGACCCAGCCCTGGACGGGGAGCCACCGCAGCCACAGGGCGAAGACGTACATGAGGAGAAGGGCCAGCCAGAAGATCGGCACCGTGGTCCCGGCGTTGGCCACGCTGGTAACAGCGGTGTCAATCCAGCTACCTCGCTTTACGGCAGCTAATATGCCGGCGCCCAGACCCAGGAAGGTGCCGATGACCCAGGCGATAAGCCCGATCTCAAGGGTGCGGGGTAGACGCCTGAAGATCTCATCGCTGACGCGGGTCTTGTAGACGATGGATCTGCCCAGGTCTCCTTTGAAGAGCCCGCCTACCCAGGTGAAATACTGGACGGCAATGTTGCGGTCGAGGCCAGCGTCGTGCCTCATCTGGGCTATCTGTGCCTCGCTCATGTTGGTCAGCTGGTCTTTCGTGACCAGCATGCGGATCGGGTCGCCCGGCAACGCCCGCATCCCCACGAACACCAGCACGCTGACAATCACGAGAACGATTACCAACTGGATGATTCTCTTGATGATGTAGGTAGTCACACTTCACGCCTCGCTGCGCGTATTACCTTGGTCTCGCCGTAGCCACTCGTATGACGTCCTCTGACAGGTCACATACTAGGTGTCGTTGCTGCATTTGTCAGCGGCCGGACTGGCCCACTTACACTTGTCGTGGCCATGTCTCGCTACTCCTTCATCCCGGACTGGCGCCGCTACGTACTGTAACTTACTCGCTCGCAGCAAGCAAGCAATTCGGTGAGAAGCACGAGAACGATTACCAACTGGACGATTCTCTTGATGATGGAGGCGGTCGCCCTTCCACGCCTCGCTGGGTGTGTTTCCGTGGGGCCCGATGAGGACGCCCGTTTGACATATTCTGACATATTCGTCGGAGACCGGTCGAGGCAGGCGCCGCACACAGAGCGGGTATCGTAGCCCCGCTGTACCGCTGTGCACAGCAGCGCCTGCCTCGAACCAGGTCAACGTAGTTGCTCTATTTGTTCAGCCAAGCCGTCTCAAGGGAATAGAAGGGCAAGCCTCTATGCCCGAACTCGGCAACTACACTTGGCGCTTCGACTCGTCCGCTCCCGATTTCATACAGTGGGATCAGGATGGCGTTCTTGGAGATAGTATCCGTGGCCGCCCGGATGAGGCTGACATCGGACGTCGGAGCAGAGGTAGCGGCGCCCAGCGCCTGCATGAGTTCCTGCGGTTTCTGGAGGTTGTTGCCGTACAGGAAGAGGGCGAAGTTGACGCAGCCGATGCCGGTGGGTCCCTGCGACGGGTCCGGTCCTTCGAGCAGGGCGTTGTGGTACGCGCCCTGCGGCCCGATGTAGGAGGTCCACTTGCCCAAATCGGCGAACTGGGCATCAGCCTGAATGCCTACCGCGGCGAGATACTGCGCTTCGGCGAGAGCGATGTCTCGGTTGCCCCCCTGCCAGACGATAAGGCTGGTCTTGAAGCCGTTCGGATACCCGGCTTGGGCCAGCAGCTCCTTGGCTTTCGCGGGATCGTACTTGCGGCCAAGAGCATAACTGGCATCATAGGCGGTGGTGTCGCGCGGCGGGATCTGGTTGGGCGCTTTGATGAACCCGAAGCCGTACTTCTGAGCGATAGCGTCGCGGTCGACTGCGTATTCGGCCGCCTCCCTCACCTCCAGTTTTGACCAGGGGGAGTCCGCGTGAGCGCTGTCTGGGGCCCAAACCTCGTTGGCGTCGTAGAGAGTGTGGGTCAGCCATCCCGCATCCCTATAGTCCGCCAGCTGCTTACCCGAGAAAGTATTGACGATCATGTCAACTTCCCCGGCTTTAGCCATCATCAGTTCAGTGGTGTAGTCAGCCGTAAAGGTCCAATCCAACCCGTCGAGGTACGGCAGGTTGCCGCCCTGTGCATCCTTGGCCCAGTAGGTCGGGTTTTTCACCATCTTCGCAGCCCCGTCCATGGAGTAGCTTTCAACGGTGAAAGGTCCCGTTCCCACCGGATGGGCCATCATCCCCTCTTGCCCATTCTTGTCAAAGGCCGCCTTGGACACCATGTAAAGCGCCGGCTGGACGTCGCCGAAGGATTCGGGAATACTGTTATCCCAGGTGTTGAAGTTGACCCGAACGGTGTTCGGATCGAGCACCTCGACGGATACCCAGTTGCTTTGCGGCGCTGCCCCGGCCGAAGGAGCCCCCGCGGAACCACTAGC
>PMIZ01000270.1 GCA_003157225.1 Actinomycetota bacterium
GGCTACCAGGCCATCATGGTCAACTGCAACCCCGAGACTGTCTCCACCGACTACGACACCTCCTACCGCCTCTTTTTCGAGCCCCTCTCCTTCGAGGACGTGCTCAATATCATCGAGAACGAGAGGCCCAAGGGCGTGGTGGTACAGTTCGGCGGGCAGACGCCGCTCAAGATCGCCGAGCGCCTCCACGGTGCCGGCGTGCCCATCCTCGGCACCTCACAGGACGCAATCGACCTGGCCGAAGACCGGGAGCGCTTCGGCGAGGTTCTCAGCAAGCTCAAGCTCAAGGCGCCACCGTTCGGCACGGTGCGCAACGCCGACGAGGCGCTCGCCGTGGCCGCGCGCATCGGCTACCCGATCCTCGTCCGGCCGTCGTACGTGCTGGGCGGGCGGGCCATGGAGATCGTCTACGACGAGGAGAGCCTGCTGCGCTACCTCACCACCGCGGTGAAGGCGTCACCGCGCCACCCGGTGCTCATCGACCGGTTCCTCGAGCACGCCACCGAGATCGACGTGGACGCCATCTGCGACGGTGACGACGTCTACATCGGCGCGGTGATGCAGCACGTGGAAGAAGCGGGCGTGCACTCGGGCGACTCGGCCTGTGTCATCCCGCCTGTCTCGGTGGGCGATACCGTGGTGCAGCGTATCGAGGAGCAGACAGCCGCACTCGCGCTGGAGTTGGGAGTGGTGGGTCTCATGAACGTCCAGTACGCCGTTCAGCAGAGCGACCACGGAAGCGCGAGCATCTACGTGCTCGAGGTCAACCCGCGCGGCAGTCGCACTGTGCCCTTCGTCAGCAAAGCCACCGGCGTGCCGCTTGCCCGCATGGCCACCCGGGTCATCGCCGGTCAGAAGCTCCGCGACCTGGGGCTCCCCGGCTGGAAGGAGTCAATGGCGACGGGCCGGGTGCCCTCCCGGCGCGACCTGCAGCACGTCGCCGTCAAAGAAGCCGTCCTGCCTTTCCCACGGTTCCCCGGTGTGGATACCACCTTGGGCCCGGAGATGAAGTCCACGGGTGAGGTCATGGGAGTCGGCACCAGCTTTCCCGAAGCCTTCGCCAAGGCCTCGCTCGCGGCCGGTGACCGCCTGCCCCGCAAGGGGTCCATCTTCATGTCGGTGGCCGACGCCGAGAAAGACGCCGCCATTCTCATGGCGCTGCTGCTGACCACCCTGGGATTCCGCATCCTCGCCACCGAAGGCACCCACCGGGCCCTCACGCTCAATGGCATCGACTCCGAGCCGGTGCTCAAGTTCACCGATGGCTTCAAGCTGCGGTCCGCCGCTCTCGCCACGGGGACGGAGGGCCTGCCTATTGTGACCGTCGTCGACCTCATCGAAAGCGGAGAGATCGACCTGGTGATCAACATTCCTCGCGGCCGAGGAGCCCGTTCCGACGGCTACGAGATTCGCAGCGCGGCGCTTCGCCGGCGCATCCCCACCATGACGAACGCAGCCGCCGCGCATGCCGCGGTGCAGGCCATCGCGCAGGCGCGCCGGAATGGCGAGGTCACCGTCACCTGTCTGCAGGACCTGCATGGACGTCTGGCGCTGTCGGCGGCGGGGGGATATGCTGCAGAGCGGTAGGTGCCTGCGTGAGAGGTGCGAGGGGGAGGAGCTAGAACGTGTACTGTCCTAACTGTGGTGCGTCCAACGACGACGACCAGCTTGCCTGCAAGGCCTGCGGGCTGCCCCTAGGACGCAAGACCGGGGTGGCGGCGGATTTCGAACCCGGGCCGTCGCCATCATCGCCACCGAACTGGCAGGCGCCTTCGGGCAGTCAACCGCCGCCCGGTTATCAGCCGGGTCCGGGCGATCAGAGGGGGCCGTGGACTGGGGCTAGCGCGCCGCAATCGTTCGGAGCCGGTTGGAGGACATACCAGCCCAGCTACGCCGGGTTCTGGAAGCGCTTTGCCGCGTACTTCATCGACGGCGTGATCCTCAATATCGTCCTGACCATCATCGGCTACGTCATCGGCGTTGGCTATGTCGCTAACCTCCGTGAGGCGCCTGCCGGGCGGGCCGCCACCTATTCCCTCATCAGCCTCGTGCTCACCTGGCTGTACTTCGCCCTGATGGAATCGTCCAAGCTCCAAGCGACCGTGGGGAAGATGGCTCTCGGCATCGTGGTCACCGATACCGAGGGCGACCGGATCGGACTCGCCAGAGCCAGTGTCAGGTGGTGGAGCAAGATACTTTCAGGACTCATCTTGATGATCGGCTACATCATGGCCGCTTTCAGCGAGCGGAAGCAGGCCCTTCACGATCACATCGCCGGCACGTTCGTCATCAACAAACGATGATTGAAGGCGAGGCAGACTGTCTCGTTCAGCAATCGCCCGGGTCCTGCCCTCGGGGAGGGGGGAACTGGGGCCGTCGCTTGCTGGGGCGCGTCGCAGCCACTGAAAGACTGGGGTCGATGGTGCGGCTGGCTCTGCACGTTCCCGGGTGGCGTGGCGCTCGCGCGGGGCAGTTCGCTCTCTTGCAACCGGAGCCCTCGCGGTGCTTCTTGGCCCGCGCCTTCTCCGTTTGCGATGAAGCGGGGGAGACCGTCTCGTTCCTCATCGCCCCGGTGGGAGAAGGTACGCGCGAGCTGTCCTCACTTAGCGTGGGGGCGGGCGTCTGGGTGCTTGGTCCGCTCGGGAACGGCTTCGATGTCGACGGCCTGGTCCGGAGCCTGGACCGTACAGTGGTCGTCGCGGGCGGCGTGGGACTAGCCCCCTTCCCGCTGCTTCTCGCGCAGATGGCTGTCCACTGCCGCGACCTCTATCCGCATCCTGCGGGCGCGGGTCCCGGCACGGCCACTGCCGCGGGTCCCGAGGTCCTCGTCCTTCTCGGCTTCCGGGACCTTGAGCAGGCGCGGGGAGCCGAGGTCATGCGCCAAGCGGCCAAGCGCGCCGAAGGGGCCGGGCTGCGCTTGACGCTGGAGATTGCCACCGAAGACGGGTCGCATGGCAACGCCGGCAGGGTCACAGACTTGCTGGAGGATCACCTCAGGTCCGGCGATCGGCTGGCTGTCTGCGGACCCGAGCTGATGGCCTCTGCTGTCTGGCAGGTCTGCTCGCGGATCCCCCGCGTCCAGGTCTGGTTCAACCTGGAGGGCAACATGGCCTGCGGGGTCGGCTCCTGCCACGGCTGCGTGGTCAAGATGGCCGACGGCTCGTACGCGCGCGTGTGCCACGAGGGCCCGGTCTTCTCCGGAAGTGAGGTGTTCGGTGGCTGACTATCTCTCGTCCACCGCGCCAGGCGGTTCGGCGCCAACGCCTGATCTCTCTGTGCAACTGGGTCCGCTCCGCTTGGAGCATCCGCTCATCAACGCTTCGGGCACCATGGAGATCTTCGAGCTGGCCGAGACGTTCGGACCGGACATCCTCCAGCGACCGCCCGTGGCGGCCTACGTTCCGAAAACCGTTACCCTTCAACCAAGGGCGGGCAACCCGCCGCCCCGCATCCTAGAGACGGCTGGTGGGATGATCAACTCGGTGGGCCTTCCGGGGGAAGGCCTCGAAGCCTTCATTCGCAATGACTTGCCAAGGGTGCTGGCGCTTCCCTGCCCAGTGATTCTCAGCGTGGGCGGCTTCTCTCTGGGGGAATACGTGTCGCTTGCCGGCGGGCTCCGCGAAGCCCTCGACCGTTCCGTCTACAAAGACTGGACTGCCCGGGCGGGGCTCGAGCTGAACGTGTCGTGCCCCAACGTCCACTCCGGTTGTGCCTCCATCGGCGCCGACCCGGGAGAGACGGAGGCGGTGGTGAGGGCGGTGCGCTCGGTGTGGCCTGGGCTGCTGGTGGTCAAGCTGACTCCCAACGTCGCCGATATCGCCCAGGTAGGCCAGGCCGCCGAAGCGGCGGGCGCAGACGCCCTTTGCGCGGTCAACAGTTACAAGGGGCTCGTCATCGATCGTCGCACCCTCAAGCCCTATCTGGGCAACGTCGTGGGTGGGCTCTCCGGCCCCGCCATCAAGCCTCTGGCGCTGCGTGCTGTGTACGATCTGTTCGAGAGGGTGAAAGTGCCTGTCATCGGAGTCGGGGGGGTGGGTGCTGTCGAGGACGTACTAGACTTCATGGCCTGCGGCGCCAAAGTGGTGGCTGTAGGGTCCTGCGCGTTCGGAGATCCGTACGTGGCCTGTTCACTTCGGGAGGAGCTGTCCAAGGCTCTGTGCGACCGGGGCCTATCGGCGGCAGAGGTCGTGGGCTACGCTCACTTCAGGGGCTAAAGCTCCACCTTCGGTAGAGCCTTCCTGCATAAAACACGTGCAAATAGTCAGAATCGCTATTGCGTCGAAAAAAGGGGCGTGTATAATGGCCGCTGTGAACCAGTTTGCGAGCACAACCCCCCAGACACCCGAGCGCAGCCAACAGCAGCGCATGGAAGCGCTTCGCAGGGCCAACGATATCCGGTCGGAACGTGCGCGACTCAAGGATAGGTTGCGCAACGGGGAACTTGCGATCACGGATGTCTTGCTCGATCCGCCGGCCTGCGTGCACACTGCCAAGGTGCTCGACTTGCTCCTAGCGGTTCCCAAGTTCGGGCGTGTCAAGGCCAACAGGCTGCTCGAGCGGTGCCGCGTGAGTCCGGCCAAGACGGTCAACGGGCTCACTCCACGGCAGCGCAAAGAACTGCTCGACATGCTGGGCGCCTGACCCAGCCTCTCTGGCAACGCCATCGCCAGGCTGATCGTCATCTCCGGTCCGTCGGGAGCCGGGAAGGGCACCATCATCAAGCAGGTCATGGCGCGCGTCCCGGCGCTGGCTCTCTCGATCTCCGCCACCACCCGGTGGATGCGGCCCGGGGAGGTGGATGGACGCGACTACTTCTTCCTGAGCGAAGATGTGTTCCGGATCTGGGTCGGAGAAGGCCGCTTCTTGGAGTGGGCGGAGTACACCGACCATCTGTACGGCACGCCGTCGGATGCCGTGCAGGAGTCTCTCGACGCCGGACTCGACGTGATCCTCGAGATCGAGCTGAAGGGCGCGAAGAATGTTCTTGCTCTCTGCCCGGACGCCCTGATGATCTTCATCATGCCTCCGTCGC
>PMIZ01000167.1 GCA_003157225.1 Actinomycetota bacterium
TTGCGGACGTGGTTGGCATCGGCATCGGTGAGGACGGGATCTTCGCCCATGATGTACATGGCTTTGAGGTCGCCCGCAAGGATCGCCTCGAACATCTCCGGGATGCGTAGTCCCAGGCCACTGTTCAGCTTGGTGTTCCACGCTTGCTCGAACAGGGCCACGTGCTCCGGCTTGGTCACCGAGCGGTAGTCCGCGAACGTGTTGGGCAGCGCACCCATGTCGCATGCCCCTTGCACGTTGTTCTGGCCGCGCNNAGGGTGTAGAAGATGCCCGCCTTGGGGGTTTCCGCGTACAGCCTGGCGGCCGCTCTTATCTGCTCCTCAGGTATGCCTGTGATCTCACTCACCGCGTCGGGAGTATATTTCTTGACCACCTCCCACAGGTCGTCGTAGCCCTCGGTGCGCTTCGCGATGAACTCCCAGTTCGCCCAACCCTCACTCAGGATCACGTTGATCATGCCGTTCACCAGAGCGGCGTCGGTTCCGGGCCGCAGCGGCAACCAGAGCTGGGCGTGATCGACCAGTTCGATATGACGCGGGTCTACGACGATGAGCTTGGCTCCACGCCGAGCCGCGCGCTTCATCTTGCCGCCTATGACCGGGTGCGCCTCGGTGGTGTTAGAGCCGATGACGAAGAGGACGTCGTAGTGCTCGACCTCACTCAGTGAGTTCGTCATCGCCGCGCTTCCGAACGAAGTGGCCAGACCGGCCACAGTGGGAGCGTGTCAGGTTCGTGCGCAATGGTCGAGGTTGTTGGTGCGCATCACGACCCTGACGAACTTCTGCATGAGCCAGTTGTCCTCGTTGGTGCAGCGCGCCGAGCTGAGAGCGCCGAAGGCTTCGGTTCCGTGCCGGTCTCTGACATCCTGCAGGCGCTCTGCCACTAGGTCCAGAGCCTCGTCCCAGCTCGCCTCTTCAAGTTGGCCGTTCTTTCTGATGAGCGGTTTCGTCAGGCGCAGTGGGCTGTTGATCATGTCGGTGTGGAACCGGCCCTTCACGCAGAGGGCGTTGCCGTTGACAGGCGCCTCGGAGTAGGTAGTGACGCCGACCACCCGCCCATCCTTCACGTTGAGGTCGAAGCTGCAGCCGGTGCCGCAGAGCGGGCAGGTGGTGCGAACACGCGTGACCTCCCACTCGCGGAAGGGCTTGAGCTGGGCGTTCACCAGAGCTCCAGTCGGACAGGCGTCGGTGCATTGGCCACACGAAACGCAGCCCGAGTCCCGGTAGGTAGCTCCCTTGAGCATGGGGTAGCCGGCCTCGTCGATCTTGTACACGCTGTAGCGCTCGAGCTCGTCGCACACCCGGATGCAGGTGTGACACTGGATGCATCGTTTGCGATCGAGCTGCAGGATGGGCGAGCCGTCGAACAGCTCGAACTGGCCCGTGTCGCCCTTGAAGTCCTTGGTGCCGGCTCCGTACCGGATACTCAGTCGCTGCAGCTCGCAGGCAGAGGCTTCGTGGCAAGTGCACTGCAGGCAGCGCGCCGCCTCTCTCCTAGCCGCGGCCTCCTCGAATCCCAGCTCCACCTCGTTGAAGTTCCGGCGCTTGGCCACCGCCAGCACCGGCATCTCGCTTCGCTTCTCGTCGGAGAGCGGCTTCGCGCCGATATCGAACAACGCCGGACGATGCCTCTCCAGTCGGGCGCCCGGCGTGGAGCACGCCGCCTCAGGCTCCTTGCCCGACACGTAGGCGTCGATTGCCACGGCGGCTCGCCGACCCGCCGCGATCGCTTCCACCACCGTCGCGGGACCGGTCTCGCAGTCGCCGCCGGCGAACACGCCGCGGCGGCTCGTAAGCAGCGTCAGTTTGTCGGCGGCCACAGTGCCCCGTGGGGTCAGCTGGCACACATTCTCCAGGTCCGTTCCGTTCACTTCTTGGCCGAGCGCCAATATCACGGTGTCCGCCCCAAGCGTGAACTCAGAGTCTGGCACCGGTTCGGGACGTCTCCGTCCGCTCTGGTCCGGCTCACCTAGCGCCATTCGCTGGCATACGACGCCGGTCAGCCGGCCGTTCTCTCTCTGGACGGCTACGGGAGAGGTGAGCAACATCAGGCTCACGCCTTCTTCTTCGGCTTCGTGCACCTCGTCGGCGGTTGCCGGCATCTCCTCCCGGGTGCGTCGATAGACAATAGTGACCTCGGGAGCTCCCATGCGTATCGATGAACGAGCGGCGTCGACGGCCGTGAAGCCGCCACCCATCACGAAGGTCCGCCCGAGCGGTCTTTGCCAGAGGCCGGCGTTGCTATCGCGAAGGAAGTCGACGGCCGAATACGCTCCTTCTCCCTCCTCTGCCCCCGGGATGCCTCCCGTCGATCCGCACTGCGCTCCGATGGCGAGGAAGGTGGCGGAGTAACCGTCGGCCTCCAGGTCCTCAATGGTGAAGTGCTCGCCGAGGCGCGCTCCGAGTCTCAACTCCACGCCCAGG
Source organism: Actinomycetota bacterium (assembly GCA_003157225.1). Next base: position 2,424 of record PMIZ01000167.1, read on the forward strand.
GAGAGGATGTCGTCTACGTCGGCCCTGATGATTTCCCGCGGGAGACGGTAGGGAGGGATCCCGTTGAGCAGCATCCCGCCGGGGTCCGACGTGCTCTCGAATATGGTCACGGTGTGGCCCGCCAAGGCGAGATAGTAGGCGGCCGTGAGACCGGATGGGCCTCCCCCCACGACGGCGACCTTCTTGCCGGTCGGGGGAGCGACTGCCGGGGCTGGAGACCGGCGCTCAAGGGCGTCGCCGAGCGCACCGGCGCCGAGTGCATCCAGGTGGTCGGCCGCGAAACGCTTCAGCTGGCAGATCGCGACCGGTTCCTTATCCACCTGACTACGCCGGCAGGCGCCTTCGCACGGCCGGGGGCAGACTCGTCCGATGATCCGCGGAAGCGGCAGCCGTTCCTTGACGATCCGTATGGCTTCACGGTCGTCGCCTAGGGCGATGGCCGCGAGATAGCCGGGAATGTCGATGCCGGCCGGGCAAGCATAGTGGCAGGGTGGCTCGCAGTAGGCGTTGTGATTGGAGAGCAGCTCGTTCAACCGCTGGCGGCGGGCCTCCGTGATCCTCGGATTCAGCGTGACGATCTCCAGACCGTCGCTGACCGGGGTCTCACAGGCGTTGACCATATCTCCCCCGGCGATCTCCACCAGGCACAAGCCGCAGCGTGCGGCCGGAGCCAACCGGGGATCGTGGCACAATGTGGGCACGTAGATGCCGTGTGCCTCCGCGGCCTCCAGGATCGTCATGTGAGAGTCGACCTGCAGGTGGCGGCTGTCGACGAAGATCGAAACGGGCTTGGCGCTCCCGCTGATGACCACTCCTCGCGGCATATCGATCATCTGTTCTCCTTCCTACTTTCCAGTGTCCGTTGGCAAAGACGGACTCCCTCCATTGCGTCGACCGTCCACAGGTCGGCCGCCACGTACGCGGCAATGTGCTCGTCGATCGTCCCGCCCCCGATGACGAGGATCGGCGTCTTCTCCAGTTGGTGTGCGCGTTCTCTGAACAAGGCCGTGGTGTCACGCATGGAGGTGAAGGCCACGGTCAACAATCCCGAAAGTCCCACGATATCGGGCTGGAAGCGGCCGGCGGCTTCGAAGAAGTCTTCGGGCGGCACGTTCACGCCCAAGTCCTCCACGGTGAATCCGAAGATGCGAAACGCCTGCTCCGCGAGGTTCTTGCCGATGTCGTGGATGTCACCCGCGACCGTCCCCAGGAGGACCCTGCCGTGCCTCTTGTCTATCAGCGCGTCTTCCGAGCTGGGCGGTGGCACAATCTCCATGACTCCCCGGAATATCTCGCCCGCCATTATCAGGCCGGACAGGTAAATGTCCTGCCGCTCGTAGCGCTCACCCACGACCCGCATGCCATCCTCGCCCGCGCGTATGACTTCCGTGGACCGCGCTCCCTCGGCAAGGGCTTCGCGAGCTAGACGGAGGACGGCCTTTTCGTCCAGTTTGGCCACGGCGGCGCCGATGCTGGCCAGGTCCGACATGCCCGGCTTCTCGTCGCGGGTCTCGCCGCTCACGCCGATTGCTCCTCGGTCCGGCCCATGGAGACTCCTAACTGGCTGGTGAGGCGGAACTGGTCCGCTCGGCAGAGAAAACGGCCCCAACTGACCGGCCGGCCGTCGAAATCGTTGAACAGGCTCTCGAGACAGAAGGCCGGAGAGCCTTCGGGCAACCTCAGAATACCCGCCGCCTCCGCATCCAGGCTGACAGCTTGGATGGTCAGGCGTCCGCTGGGCACTCCCACGATCAGGGGCGAGCGAAGAAGCCCCTCCAAGGAGGTCACCTGGAGCTCCGCCTCGACGAGAGGCCTGTGCTCATCGTACACGACGTGTTCCAGCTGCAAGACGAGCGGCACCCCATTTCGCTGGATGAGACGCCGCAGGTAGACGATGGGGTCGCGAGGGGCAAGCGCCAACATGGCAGCCACCCGGTCATCCGCCGGCAGGATCCGAGCTTGGAGCAGCAGCACTTTCACGGAGGCGTCGTCTGCCCAGAGATCAGTTATCTCCTGTAGGCGGAAGATGGCCTCGCCCATATCGAACGAACGAACGAACGTGCCCTTGCCTTGAGTCGTGGAAACGAGTCCGCGCTCGAGCAGGATGTTGATGGCGCGCCGGACGGTCATCGGGCTGACCCCGTACCGGGCACGGAGTTGAGTCTCCGTGGGCAGCTGGTCGCCGGGGCGGTAGAAACCTGCCCCGATCTGGTCGGCGATCTCGTTCGCGATCATCTGATACGCCGGCTCGTGGGATCCTCCCTCGCGGGAAAGCGAGCCTCCCGTTCGGCGCGTGAGCGAAGTGGGAGCTGCGCCGACCGGCGCCTCGTCGGCGCCCAGAGAGCCATTTCTATCCTGTTTGTCCGTTGGGCCAGCCATGTATGTCCGTTTCCAAAAAATGGGTCTTGCCCAAATAGCTATATAACTATAGAATAACCACGAGCCGGATACAACCGACACGGAGATCACGGATGAAGAGTGACATAGAGATCGCGCGCGAAGCTGCGGCGGTCCCCATAACTGAAGTTGCCGCAGGTCTGGGTTTGAGTCCTGACGACCTGGATGCCTTCGGCAGGTACAAAGCCAAGATCCACCTGGACGTGCTCGACCGGCTGGCCGACCGCCCCGATGGGAAACTGGTGCTCTGCACGGCCATCACTCCCACTCCCGCCGGTGAGGGCAAGACCACGACGAACGTGGGGCTCTCCATGGGCCTCAACAAGATCGGCAAGACGGCCATAGCCACTCTGCGCGAGCCCTCGCTGGGTCCCTGCTTCGGCATCAAGGGAGGCGCGGCCGGCGGCGGCTACGCCCAGGTGATCCCCATGGAGGACATCAACCTCCATTTCACGGGCGATATCCATGCCATCAGCACCGCTCACAATCTGTGCGCGGCGGTGCTCGACAACCACCTGTTCCAGGGGAACGAGCTCAACATCGATCCCGAGAATGTGGCGTGGCCCCGGGTCGTGGACTTGAACGACAGGGCGCTGCGGCAGATCACCATCGGGCAGGGTGGTGAAGGCGTCGAGCGCAAGACGCGCTACGACATCACCGTGGCCTCCGAGGTCATGGCCATCCTCTGCCTGGCCACCGACATCGAAGACCTGAAGGCCCGGCTCCAACGTGTCATCATCGGCTTCACTCCGTCGGGTGACAAAGTGACCGCGGCCGACATCAAGGTCGCCGGCTCGATGGCCGTTCTGCTCAAGGACGCGCTCATGCCCAACCTGGTGCAGACCCTCGAGAACACTCCGGCCATCATCCACGGCGGACCGTTCGCCAACATCGCTCATGGCTGCAACTCGGTCCAGGCCACCCGTATGGCGCTCAAACTGGGCGACTACTGTGTTACCGAAGCCGGCTTCGGGGCCGACCTGGGCGCGGAGAAGTTCTTCGACATCAAGTGCCGGGCGGCCGGGCTTGTCCCCGACTGCGTCGTGCTCATTGCGACCATCCGAGCCCTCAAGATGCATGGCGGCGTCCCAATGGCCGAGCTCAAACAGGAGAACCTGAAGGCACTGGGAGAGGGCCTCGAGAACCTGGAGAAGCACCTCGAGAATATGCAGGCCTTCGGGCCGCCGGTAGTTGTCGCCATCAACAAGTTTCCCGATGACACCGATGCTGAAATTGCGCTGCTGCACGAGCGGGTGGAGGCCATGGGCGCCAACGCCGTGCTCTCCGACGTGTGGGCGCGCGGTGGAGACGGCGGGGTGGAACTCGCCGAGGTCGTGGCCGAGCTCTGCGAGAGCGGGAAGAAACCGTCTCTCAACTACGCCTACGAGCTGGGCATGACCATTCCGCAGAAGATCGAAGCCATTGCGACCAAGATCTACGGGGCCGACGGCGTGGACTACCTCTACGAGGCGACCGCCGCGATCGAGCGCTTCACCTCGATGGGGTACGGCGATCTGCCTGTCTGCATGGCCAAGACTCAGGCGTCACTGTCCGACGACAAGAACAAGATCGGCCGGCCGCGAGGCTGGAGGCTCACCGTCCGCGAAGCACGGCTTTCGGCCGGCGCTGGGATGGTCGTCCCCGTGTGCGGCAAGATAATGACCATGCCCGGACTGCCCAAGCATCCCGCAGCCGAGAACATCGACCTGGTCAACGGCGAGATCGTAGGACTGTTCTGATGGTCGAGCGCGCCTACTCCGAGGGGAGCGTTCAGTCGTTCCTCGACAAGCTTGCCAGCGCCGATCCCGAACCCGGGGGAGGTGGGGCCGCGGCTTTAGCGGGTGCGCTGGCCGCCGCCCTGGTGAGCATGGTAGCCAATCTCACGGTGGGCAAGGAGAAGTACGCTGCCGTCGAGCAGGAGATGAGCGGACTTAGGGCCGCCTCCGAGAAGTTGCGGGGCGAACTGACCGAGCTGATCACAGGCGACGCGTTAGCCTACGGCAAGGTGGCCGCGGCTATGAAGCTCCCGCGGGACGACGACGCACAGAAGGAGCAGCGCCGTCAGGTGCTGCAGGCTGCCCTGAAGGGGGCGGCCGAGGCCCCGCTGCGCGTGGCCGAGGCCGCCACGGAGGTCGCGCGTCTCTCCCTGCCCGCCGCTGAGAAGGGCAATCCCAACGCCGTTTCCGATGCCGGAGTGGCGGTGGTAATGGCGGAAGCCGCTGCGCAAGCCGCGGCGCTCAACGTGAAGATCAACCTGGCCTGGATTGAAGACGGCACGTTCAAGGGCCAGACCTGGGCTCGGATAGAGGCTGCTCTCTCCGAGACCGCCCGTCTGCGCGACACAGTCCTGGCAAAGACCTACAGCAAGATCTAGCCGGCCCTCGACCGGCAAAACATACTAGGGGAGGCGACCCGTGGCAGCAACCATCATCGACGGCAAGGCGATAGCCGAGGAACTGCGTGCCGAATTGGCCCGTGAATTGGAGCAACTCAAGGCGGCGGGCGCCCGGCCGGGCATCGCCACTCTCATGGTCGGCGAGGACTTCGGCGCCGGCATGTACCGCGGCGCAGTCGAGAAGTTCTGCGGCGAGATGGGTCTCGGCTACCGCAACGAGGCCCTTCCGACAGACGCCGACGAAGCGGCTGTTGTCGCCGTCGTAAGAAGCCTCAATGCCGACCCGGCGGTGTCGGGCATCCTGCCGCTCAGGCCCTTTCCGGCCCAGGTTTCCGACTCGGTGGTGATCAACTCCATCGACCCGGGCAAAGACGTCGACTGCTTCCATCCCTCCAACATGGGCCGGCTGACGTTGGGCGAGCCCACCTTCCCGCCGGCAACACCCGCCGCGTGCATGGAGCTACTTGAGCGCTATCTGCGCTCCACGGGCAAGGATGTCACCGACGCGCTCGAAGGCGCGGAAGTCTGCGTGGTCGGTCACTCGAACACAGTGGGCAAGCCGTTGGCGCTGCTGCTCCTCAATCGCAACGCCACCACCACGGTCACGCACGTCTACACTTCCAATCGCGGCAATCTGGCGAAGCATACGCAGGTGGCCGACTACCTAGTGGTGGCAGCGGGTGTGCCCCAGTTGATCGGCGCCGACCTAGTCAAAGACGGTGCCGTGGTCCTGGATGTGGGTATCAACCGGGTGGTGGTCTGTCCCAAATGTGGGGCGCTCAACCGAGGCAAGAAGCAGCCCTGCAAGGTTTGTGGCGCCGACCTCACCGACGCGCAGACCAAGACCGTGGGCGACGTGGACTACGATGCCGTGTCCCAGAAGGCCGCAGCCATCACCCCCGTGCCTGGTGGTGTCGGAGCGGTCACCAACATGATGCTGGCGCGGAACACACTACGCGCCGCCCGCTTGCAGCTGGGCGCGAACGGGTAAGAACCACAAGCGAGAGCGATTCGCAGGCAATGGAGGTATCCCGAATTGATCATCTCTAAGAAGAAGCCGTTCGAAGAGATCCTCGAGGATCTCGAGGGCGACACCAGGATAGTTATCCTTGGCTGCGGCGAATGCGCCACGGCTACTCGCACCGGCGGCGAACCCGAGGTTGCCGAGATGAAAGCCGCTCTGGAAACGGCCGGCAAAGAGGTCGTCTTCACCGAGGTGGTGCACACCGGTTGCCACGAGCTCGACGTCAAGCGCATCTTACGGCTCAACAAGGAAGCCGTCGGCCAGGCCGATGCCTTCCTCGTGCTCTCCTGCGGGGCGGGCACCCAAGCTTGCAGGGCCGCCACCGACAAGCACGTGGTCCCCGGCTGCGATCCCTTGTTCCTGGGCAACATCCAGCGCTCCATGGACTTCATGGAGAAATGCTCCCACTGTGGCGCGTGCGTCATCGACGACTACGGTGCCATCTGCCCCATCACCCGCTGCGCGAAGGGCCTGGTCAACGGTCCCTGCGGCGGCATGAGCCACGGCAAGTGCGAGGTGGATCCGGAGACGGATTGCGCCTGGGTGCTCATCCACGAGCAGCTCAAGAAGGAGGGCCGCGAGGACAAGCGGACCAAGCTCCACGAACCCAAAGAATGGAATGTCATCAAACGTCCGGGGGCCGTGGTGGAGCGCGGAGAGCACGGGGAGAAGCTGAAGATGGGGAGCGAAAGATAATGGGCACCTACCGCGACGCCTGCAAGGCCGGCCGTTTTGTCGTTTCGGGCGAGATCGGGCCGCCGAAGGGCACCAACGTGGACAGCATGCTGCACCACATCGAGCTGCTCAAGGACAAGGTCGACGGACTGAACGTCACCGACAACCAAAGCGCGGTCATGCGGATGGGTTCGCTCGTCGTCTCCGGCGAGATAGCGCGACGGGGTGGAGATCCGATCTTCCAGACTACCTGCCGCGACCGCAACCGTCTGGGGCTGCAGTCGGATCTTCTGTCGGCGGCGTTCCTGGGCATCATCAACGTGCTATGTCTCACCGGCGACCATCCCAGCGTAGGTGACCACAAGCAGGCCAAAGGCGTGTTCGACTTCGATTCGGTGCACCTCATCCAGTGCTGCAAGAAGATGAACGCAGGGCGAGATTGGGCCGGCAACGAGCTGGACGGCGCTACTGATTTCTTTGTCGGAGCGGTGGTCACACCCGAGTCCGACCCGCTGGAGCCGCAGCTGTACAAGTTCGCCCGCAAGGTAGAGGCTGGCGCGGACTTTTTCCAGACCCAGGCTGTCTACGACATGGACAACTTCCAGCGCTTCATGGAGAAGGCACGCCGGATCACGGCGGGCACCAGCGTGAAGATCATGGCGGGCCTGGTGGTCCTCACCGGCCTAGGTATGGCCAAGTACATGAACAGGGCTGTCCCCGGCATCTTCGTTCCGGATGCCCTCCTCGAAGAGTTGGGGGGCGTGCCGAAAGAGGAGCAGCTGCACAAGGGCATTGAGATCGCCGCCCGCCACATCCGCNNCTCGGCCGCTGAGAAGGGCAAGGCCATCGATGTCGGTATAAGCATCATGGCGCGACACATCAAGCTGATCCGCGAGGAAGGCCTGGCCGACGGCGTTCACATCATGGCCATCGGCAAGGAAGAGATCATTCCGGAGATTCTCAAGCTTGCGGAGCTCTCATGAGCACGCGTGACTCATGCGGGTCGGTGAAACGGTGAGCGACACCAGGATCATCGTGGTGGGGAGCGGCCCCGGCGGCTACGTCGCCGCGCTGCGGGCCGCCCGTCATGGGGCCGCCGTCACCCTCGTGGAGAAGGCCGAGATCGGCGGCACCTGTCTCAACCGGGGCTGCATCCCGGTGAAGACTCTGTTGGCCAGTTCAGAAGCACTGGCCCGGGCAAGAGCCGGCGCCGAGTACGGGTTCGAGGTCACGGGCGACATCCGGCCTGACTTCCCCCGCATGATGGAGCGCAAAGACCGGGTGGTCGCCCAGATACGGGGGAATGTCGAGGTGCTCCTGAAGAAGGCCAAGGTCGACGTGGTGAGGGGAACCGGCCGGCTGGCTTCGGCTGACGCGAGTGCGGGCAAGCGTGTGATGGTCGACCAGACCGAAGGTGGGACCGTCACGCTCGGAGCCGAGAAGATCATCATCGCTACGGGCTCGGAACCTGCGCTACTCCCGATGTTCGACTTCAGCCACCCTGCCATCCTCACGTCCACCAGCGCTCTCGAGTTGACCAAGATCCCGGAGTCCATTCTCATAGTGGGCGCCGGCGTCATCGGCAGCGAGTTTGCCTCGTTCTTCGCGGAGCTGGGGACGAAGGTCACGCTCGTCGAGATGATGCCGCAGATGCTTCCGCTCGAGGACACCCGTCTTGCCAAACAGTTCCAGGGCATCTACCGCAAGCGGGGCATCGAGGTGCTGCTCAAGACCAAGGTGGAAGGCATCTCCGAGTATGGGGATGACCGTGTGGTGGCGAAGCTTTCCAACGGCTCGGAGATAGCCGCCGAGAAGCTCATGGTCTCCGTCGGGCGCAAACCGAACAGCGCCGCCCTCGGCTTGGAGGCCGTTGGTGTGGAGACGGACGGCCGCGGCTTCATCGTGGTGAACGACTACTTGGAGACCACGGCACCGGATATTTATGCCATCGGCGACGTGAACGGGGGACTCATGCTGGCGCATGTCGCTTCGCACGAGGCTTTCGTCGCCGTGGACAACTGCCTGGGCGCTCGTCGGGCGCGCGACCTGCGCTTCACCCCGTCGTGCACCTACTCGAGCCCTGAAGTGGCGAGCGTTGGGCTCACCGAGGAGCAGGCGGCCGAGAGCGGCTATCAGCCCATCACCGGCACGTACCGTTTCGCTGCCCTGGGCAAAGCCATAGCCATGGGCGAAGATGTTGGTTACGTGCAGCTGACTGCCGACAAGGAAACCGATCTTTTGCTCGGCGCCAACATGATGGGGCCGCACGTGGTGGATGTTATTCACGAAGTTGCGGTTGCATTGCAAAACGGCATGACGGTCACGAAACTGGGAGAGACCATCCACGCCCACCCGACTATCGCCGAAGCGGTCATGGAGGCCGCTCACGACGTCCATGGAGAATGTATTCATATCGCTCGTTAAAACCGCCGTTGACCAGGTGCACCGGCAGGCAAACAAAAGGAGGACCACATGCACAAACTAGTAGAGGCCATGGCC
>PMIZ01000194.1 GCA_003157225.1 Actinomycetota bacterium
GGGCTGGCGCGCGGCGCTCCAGCCCCGCATCCAGGCCTTCATAGACAGCAGTCCTGTTCCGGTGGTGTCCTTCGTCGGCAAGAAGAAGTCCGGAAAGACCACTGTGGTGCTGGGTGTGATCCGGGAACTCCGTAGCAGGGGCCACAGGTTGGCCGTGATCAAGCACGACACCCACGGCTTCGAGGTGGATGTGCCGGGCACCGATTCCTACCGGTTCCGCGAGGTGGGAGCCGAGGTGGTGGGCATCTCCTCACCGGACAAGTACGTATGGCTCAACACCGTCCAACAGGAGCCCTCGCTGGAGGATCTTGTCGGTCAGATCAGTGAGCGGGTCGACCTGGTGATCACCGAAGGTTTCAAGAAACAGGATGCGCCCAAGATCGAGGTATCGCGCCGGGCGCGCAGCAACGAGCTGGTGTGCGCGCTCGACGAGCTCCTCGGTATCACGAGCGACCAGTCGTTTCCCGACTATCCGGTTCCGCAGTTCGCCCTCGACGACTTCCGGGGGTTGGCCGACCTGATAGAACAACGTATACTCGCATAGAGTATAACGCTCGGCCCGAGAAGGACGCTACGTGAACCCGCCAGCCGGTCAAAACGTCGACTACCTGCGCCTGTCTGTCACCGACAGATGCAACTACCGCTGCGTCTACTGCATGCCGCCCGAGGGGGTCCCGTTCAAGCCGCACGAGGAGATGCTCGCCTACGAGGATATGGAGTTCTTCGTGCAGGCGGCCGTGCAGCTCGGCATCACCAAAGTGCGCATCACCGGGGGCGAGCCGCTCGTGCGAAGGGGATTGCCCGGCTTCGTAGGCATGCTCCGGTCGATACCGGAGATCCAGGACATATCCTTGACCACGAACGGCGTGCTGCTACCCCGCTTTGCTGAGTCGCTCAAGGCGGAGGGTCTCAACCGGGTCAACATCAGCCTGGACTCCCTCGACCCTGAGCGCTATCGGCAGTTGACTCGCGGCGGGTCGTTGGAAGCCTCTCTGGAGGGTGTCGAGGCGGCTCTGCGCTTCGACCTCAAGCCGGTGAAGCTCAATGTGGTGATGATGCGGGAGTTGCTGCCCGAGCTTCCGGAGTTTATCGCTCTTACTAAGGATCGGCCCCTGCACGTCCGCTTCATCGAATGGATGCAGGTGGGAGGATGTGGTGCCCGCGGTGTTGGGGATTCGCTCACCAAGGAACGTCTGATACGAGAACTGCGGGAATTGGGCGCCAAAGAGTTGGGCGAACTCCACGCGGTGCTGTCCCCGGGCGGATGGGGCCCGGCGCACTACTACCGTTTTCCCGCGTACGTGGGGACGGTAGGGTTCATAGGCTCGGTGTCGGATCACTTCTGTGGAGAATGCAACCGTTTGCGTCTGACCGCCGACGGGCGTCTGAAGAACTGCCTCTTCTCGAGTCATGAGATCGACGTGAAACCTGCCGTGCAGGCTCGCGACGTCGAGGCTGTCCTTCGTCTCATAGGCCAGTCGCTGGACGCCAAGACCTTCGACAAGAACACTCTACCTGGTCGCACCGCCAGAGGAATGTCGCAGGTGGGAGGCTAGGATGGACGAACCCAGGCTGAGCCACGTGGATGAAAGCGGCCGGGCGCGGATGGTCGATGTCGGCGGCAAGGACATAACGCGGCGCGCGGCCCGAGCCGGCGCGCGGGTCTGGATGGCTCCGACCACACTGAGGCTTCTCAAGGAGCAGGCGCTACCGAAGGGGGACGTCCTCGCGGTCGCCAAGGTCGCCGGCATCATGGCTGCCAAGAAGACTTGCGAGTTGGTACCGCTATGCCATCCCATCGCGCTGACCCAGGTGGATCTCACCTTTGCGGTGTCCGACGAGGAGCCGCGGGTGGACATCGAGTGCAGCACCCGCACCGAAGACCGGACGGGCGTGGAGATGGAGGCTCTCGTCGGGGCGGCGGTCGCCGCTATCACCATCTATGACATGTGCAAAGCGGTCGATAGGGGGATGGTCATCGGCGATCTGCGCCTGCTGGAGAAGACCGGGGGCAAAGAAGACTACCTTCGGTCCGAGGAGCGCGCGGGGACGCCGGCACCGGCAGGTGGCGTCCCGCGGCCGGGCCTCCCGCCTGTGGGCAAGGTGGTCGCGGTCAACGTCAGTGCCGCCAAGGGCGAACGCAAGACCCCGGTGCCCGGGGTCGTGCTCCGGCAGGACCACGGCATCGAATCCGATGCCCACGCGGGTCCCTGGCACCGGCAGGTCAGCCTTCTGGCTCAGGAATCCATCGACAAGATGGTCGCTGCCGGCTTGGGCGTCGGCCCTGGAGACTTCGCCGAGAACATCACCACCGAGGGACTGGATGTAGCCTCGCTGCCCCTCTTCACCACTCTCGACCTGGGGGAAGCGCTCGTGGAGGTTACTCAGATCGGCAAGGAGTGCCACAGTCGTTGCGCCATCTACCATCAAGCGGGCGATTGCGTCATGCCTCGGGAAGGCATCTTCGTGAGGGTGCTTCGTGGCGGGCGGGTGGCCCCGGATGACGCCGTCCGGATCAGAGCCTGGGGGACAGGTGCGCAGGGGGTGGGCGCGACGGTCGCCGGCCCAGAAGGCGCCGCGGGAGCCGGGGCATGAGCGGCGGGCTGCGGAGCCCAATGCGGGCGGCGGTTGTGACCTTGAGCGACAAGGCGAGCGTCGGGCTGCGCGCCGACGCCTCCGGCCCCATCCTGGTCGCACTGCTCCGTGAACTGGGTGCCGAGGCGGCCGAGCCCCTCGTGATCCCCGACGAGCAGTCACGCATCGAGCAGACTCTCGTCGGCTTGGCCGACAAAACGGGGGTGGACCTCGTTCTCACCACCGGCGGCACCGGTCTTGCTCCTCGCGACCGGACCCCCGAGGCGACTCTCGCAGTTGCCGACCGGCTGGCCCCGGGGTTCGCGGAGGCCATGCGGAGCGCCTCTCTGCAGGTGACGCGCCGCGCCATGCTCAGCCGAGCGGTGTCGGTGGTGCGCGGGAAGACGCTGATCATCAACATGCCTGGCAGTCCCAAGGCCTGCCGTGAGCACTTCGCTGTGATTGCGCCCGTGCTCGACCATGCTATCGAGACCTTGCGGGGAGAAGCGTTCGAGTGTGCTCCGACTGACAACTCGATTCAGAATGAAGGCGCGGCCGCCGAGTCCGGCGCCTCCTCAGACTCCTAGCGACCGACGGGCGGCTACGGAGCGAAAGGCGTCGCTCGCTCCTGCTTCGTTTCCTTGGCCCGATAGAGGTCAGCATCGGCCTCCTGTAGCAGGACCTCGGCTTCGGCGCCGTCCTCAGGGCAGGCCGCGGCGCCGAAACTCACCTGCAGGCTGGCGAACGAACGGCCCAGCTTGAACCTGGTCTTATTGATCGACTCCGATATCCTGCGCCCCACCATCTGAATGGCGTTCTTGTCCGCCTCGGGCATGAGGATCAGGAACTCGTCACCCCCGAACCTGCAGGGTATGTCCACGTCCCTGATGCTCATGCGCATCACCGTTGCAAGATGTGTAAGCGCGGTGTCGCCTGATTGGTGGCCGAAGGTGTCGTTGACCCATTTGAGGTTGTCGAAATCGAGCATCAAGATGGCGAAGGGATGGCGATAGCGCTTGTAGAGCTCCACGTAGCGCTCCAGTTCTGGCTCCCAGTAGCGCCGGTTGTACAACCCAGTGAGGCCGTCGGTGTGAGCGAGTAGGTCGAGCTCGGCGTTCGATTGCACGTGATACGCTTCGGTGGCCGCCGTCATGATGCTCTGCAGACCCGCGCGAAGCACCCGCACGAGCTCGAGCAGGTCCTGGTCTTGGCTGCGCAGACCATCGGACAAGCTCCTCCAGATGGCGTCCTCGAGAGCGGCGAGGCTATCGGCCAGCGACACGATGGCGTCGGCCCCCTCGCGCTGGAGCTTGCCTAGGGTGGCGGCTTGCTTGTAGTAGAGTCCACCTTGCTCGAACTGCGACAGGGTCTTCTGGTCGACGAGGCACTTGGCAAGCCCCTCGATGAGTTCCACGGAGGTGTGAATGCTCTCCTGTGTCGGAAAACGCTCCAGAGCCTCAAGATCGTCGAGCCTGCCCACGAGGCTTCCAAGCCAGGACTTGGTAATGTCCAGCTTGTGTTCGTCGAGGATGAGACGCGCCTTGGCGAGAATGGAACCCGTGTCGGCAGCGTCAGAAAATCCGCCGGTGTCTAGCCCCTTCAGCACTGGCTATCCCTTTCGCCTCTGGATGCAACGAGCATAGAAATCATACAATCGAGTGTCCGCTCAGTGCAAGCCGTCGCTTAGTGTCCTCTCTGCTACTATTTCGGGTGAATCCGCAAATATCTTGAAGACATATTTTACCGTTGGAACGTTCCCCCTGGAGGGCGCGTGAGAATAGGATTCGATGCACGAGCCGTGCGCGACCGTAAGGGCATCGGTACGTATTCCCGCAACCTCTTGCAGCAATACGCAAACCGGGGTCTCGAAGTGGTGGTGTTCTGCGATGAAGGGGAGCAGCACACCCTTCCGGCAGCCGATTCGTTCACCGTAGTACCCACCGGCCTCGATCCCGTCTCCCGGCAGGGCAGGGCGGCTTTCGGAGCGCTGGTGAGGAAAGCGAAGGTCGACCTGCTTCACGTTCCGAGCCCTTGGGCTCCCACCGCGATCGATGTGCCGCTCGTCTCGACCATGCACGACGTGACCCCGTTCATCTATCCGCGCAGCGTTCCCCTGGGTCTACGTCTGCGCTACAAACGACGGTTGAACCGTACGCTGGCTGAGTCCAGACGGGTGATCACCGTGTCGCAGATACTCTTCTCGGCCCTCAGTGTCTACGCGCGAGTCGACCCCGCGAAGTGCAGGGTGATCCACAACGGCGTGTCGCAACGGTTCACCCCTGTGACCGACGAGAGTGCTCTCGACGCCGCGAGGAAGCGGTACTCGCTGCCCGAGCGTTTCGCGTTTTGGGCGGGTGACTTCCGGCCGGAGAAGAACGTGCTCTTCTTGATCCAGGCTTGGTCGAGAATGCAGAAGCGCCATGCCGAACCTCCCGCGCTGGTGATGGCCGGTGCACACAAGATCCAGTATCGCGAGGTCAGGGACGAAGTGGCCAAGCACGGACTCGCGGGCAAGATCCTCTTCCCCGGATTCATCGGCGACGAAGACCTACCCGCGGTGTACTCGGCGGCGGAGCTGTTCGTCTTTCCTTCGCTGGCCGAAGGCTTCGGGCTGCCTCCGCTGGAAGCCATGGCCTGCGGGACCCCGTGCGTGGTCTCCAACTCCTCGTCACTGCCCGAGGTGACCGGATCGGCGGCTCTGTTGTTCGACCCGACCTCCCTGGACGCATTCGAAGACTGCGTGATGAGGGTCCTCACCCAGCCGGAACTGTACCAGACCCTGCGCGAAGCGGGGTTGAAGCAGGCGGGGCGCTTCAGCTGGCAGAGAGCGGCCGACGAGACTGTCGGGGTTTACAGAAGCGCGCTCGAAGAATGACCTCTCGTCAATGAAGGATCTGCGCGACTTCGTCAAGCTTCTGCGCGACAGGGGCCAGTTGGCCGTCATCGACACGCCCCTCGACCCCACGTTGGAGATGACCGAGGTTGCCGACCGCGTGGTCAAGGCCGGCNNTTCGCGCCGGATCGTATGAAGAGCTGGCGGGGCGCATCGGCAAGCTCACCGCCATGGAAGCTCCGGAGACCACCTGGGACAAGCTGAGGGCGCTCTCGCGCCTGAAGGAGCTGGCGGCCCTCCAGCCGCGCCTGGTGAAAAGCGGTCCCTGCCAGGAAGTGGT
>PMIZ01000102.1 GCA_003157225.1 Actinomycetota bacterium
AGCAGTTACTTGCGATAGTGCGGCGGGAGGGCAGAATAGGCAAAGTAAGACTGGGCCGGGAGCTTCATCAGCAGGGCTGGGACGATTGCACGTACGAAAGTGTTAGAAATCGCCTCATAGAAGATGGAGTCCTCAAGACCGCGCAGGGAGGCGGTCTGAGACTGCGAATCGAAGAGCTGAACCAGGAAACGTTGGCGACTTCCGCGGAATGGGAAACTCCCGGCTGGCCGGATAAGAGACTTTATGAGGCAGTGCTTGCGGTTGTCAAAGGACCATGGGCGAAGAGCATGGGACTTATTGAGAATCGCGCCTGGATATCTGCCGGACTGCACACCAAGGGGAAGTCGATTAGTCCAGACATCATCCTGGTTGCCAGGAGGGACTTCCCTTATTGCCCTGGACATCACACCATCTGGGATATCATCACCTTTGAGGTCACGCCCCACGGCCGCTACGATTTCGGCGCCGTGTATGAGGCCCTTGCCCATAGACGGAGCGCCACTCAGACCTATGTGCTCCTCGAACTGCCCGGCTACGTTGCCGGGAAGGAACAGAACGACAGGTCCTTGGGGGTCTTGGTGTCCGAGGCTAGCAGGCACGGCGTTGGTTTCATCGTCGCCTCCGACGTCTCAGACCATGAGCGCTGGCATGAGCTTACTGAGGCAGCGCGCCGCGAACCTGACCCCGAAAATGTGAACAGTTTTCTGGACCAGCAACTTGAAAAGTTACGGGGCCAAAGGCAGCGCAGAGACCTGTATGACAGCATCTTGAGGTTCATCCAGGAATTAGAAATAGCGGGCAGCAGAGGCGCACTGCAAAAAGACATGGACCCAGGAATGGGGTCAGGCCACTTCTTGTCATATCCATGTCACAGCCAGCACTTGGCGCGGGCTCTCGACGTTGGCAAGCATCTGCGGGCTTTGGACTGCCCAGCTACTTGTAATCAATCTGGCGGTAGCCCACCCCTTGCTCGGTTATCAAGTACTTGGGATCGGCCGGGTCGTCTTCTATCTTTCTGCGCAGGTAGCCGACGTACATGTGCAGATAGTGAATCTGAGCCAAGCAGGCCAAACCCCAGACCTCGCGTAGCAAATACTGGTGGGTGAGCAGCTTGCCGGTGTTCCTGCCGAAAGCAGCTAAAAGCTCATATTCGATGGGCGTGAGGTGGATGGCGTTGCCCTTTACTGTGACCAATCGATGGGGGAGATCGATGACTAACTCGCCGGTTTGAAAGCGCGTCGTGGCCTCTTGCCCCGCATCCTTCTGGGCGGCGGCGTGACGAAGAGCCACCGCGATCCGCGCCAGCAGCTCCGGAGTGCCACACGGCTTGGTGACGTAATCATCGGCTCCCGCGTTGAAGGCTTCGACTTTGTCCTTTTCTTGCCCCCGGGCGGTCAGCACGACGATGGGCACCTGCGACCATTCCCGCACTCGCATGAGGATGGTCAGGCCGTCCATGTCGGGCAGGCCAAGGTCGAGGAGGACGAGGTCGGGCGTACTAGCGAGAATCGCAGATAGGGCGAGCTGGCCGGTGTCGGCCTCAGAAACGTGGTAGCCCCGGTTGGCCAAAGCTGCGCGCATGAACTGCCTCACGTGGGGGTCATCTTCGACCAGGAGAATCGTGGCATATCCGGGAAGCATCTCGCTCAAGTCAGCTCCTTTCTTGAGAGCGTTGCCTTCTGCTAGGCCCTTTCCTCGCTGAAGGCCGAACTCGACGAACAGATTGCCGTCGTTTCCAGAGCGCGTTCCACTGCATGCTTGTCCTCAGCACGAGCAGGATCACGTTCGTCGTATCGCGGTCGGGTACACGCGGGGTTATGACGACCGAGCGGATGCGCCCCGCCGCGGCGGCCCGATCCGTTCCCAGGGCGCCTTGCAGATACGCCAGCCATCGTCCTTTCGCCACCAATCCCACCGGCGCTCCCTCGCTTGCTCGAAGAGGCGACTGGACGCCCTCCGCGCAGTACCTATCAGCACAGGCTCGAAGCGAGGGGACCCGATCGGCCTAGTCTTCCAGCCTCAACTCCGCGTAAGGAAACCAGGTCGCTCCCCCGGCAAGCTGGACCATAGCCCCATCATGGGTGATCCAGAGTACGACGCCGGTGTTGCCGAGGTATTGCGCTAGCCATTCTGGAGGATAGTTGACCCCGGCCATCTCGTTCTTGATGATGGTCACCTTGCTCCCGGTGCTCAGACTGGCTCCGCCGGGTGCCGCCCTCTCAGAGATGTGGGCACGCATCTCCTCGCCAGTGGCGCGGGCTTCTCTGGGGAATTCAAGGGTGACCCTCATCTCCGGAGGGACCTGCTCCGTTAACGCCCACCTCTCGATGTCAAGGGTGCCGATGATGGGAGGCTTGCCCCCTGTCTGCTCCAGGTAGCGAACGCTGGCGTCGGTGACTTCGTCGAGTACCACGACAATGGACAGGCCATATGATCTCCTTTGAGTTCGGTCGGCAAAGGCCCTAACGCGCGCCAGCGTCGGAGAGCAGCGCCTGGAGAGTGACGATGCCGGCCGCCTCACCCATCTCGAGGAGCGCGCCGAACATCCCCGCGATCACGACCAGCGGCGTCCGCAAGTCGTGCGAC
>PMIZ01000392.1 GCA_003157225.1 Actinomycetota bacterium
CGGACAGCAGTACTATCCCGTGCTGCTAGCGGCCGAGTAGCGCCGTCGGCCCATTGCCGGCTAGGAGAGAGGGGACCAGACCATGATATTGAACCGAGATAACACCGCAATCGTGGTCGACTCCACCGCTGATCTGCCTGACTACCTGGCGTCTGATATCAACATAAGCATGGTGCCCCTCACCGTCTATTTTGGCGACGACGCGTACTTGGATTGGGTCGAGATAGAGCCCGCTGAGTTCTACGAGCGCCTGAAGACCGCGCCGGTGCTGCCGCGCACGTCGCAGCCTTCCGCGGGCTCATTCCTCGAGGGATACAAGAGCCTACGCGAGAGGTACGAGCGCGTCTACTCGGTGCATCTGAGCGGCAAGCTCAGTGGAACGGTGGCCAGCGCCGAGGTGGCACGAGCTCAGATCGACGGGGTGAAGGTGGTGGACTCCCAGCTTGCCACCGGCGGCTTCGCCCTGCTGGTCGACAGGATACTCGAGCGCATCGATCGCGGCATCCCAGAAGAAGAGCTGGATGCCTACATTGAGCACTTTCTGGCGAAGAAGGTGTTCTACTTCGTGCCCACCACCTTGGATCAACTGTACAAGGGTGGGCGCATCGGGCATGCCTCGCACCTGGTCGGAATGCTTCTCAGCATCAAGCCGGTGCTCGCCATCGACGACGGGGTTATCGAGGTCTACAAGAAGGTCCGCGGCCTACGCCAGGCTCTGGAGGCCATGCGCGATGGCTTGCTGGAGAACACCGACCCGGGCGCGACGGTCTATTGCAGTCTGTCTCACGGCCTCAACGAGCCGGCCCTTGGTCAGATGCGGGAGTTGCTCGCGGGGGTCACCGACCGTGACCTCCGCATCAGGCTCACGAGTGTGGTCGGTGCCGTCATCGGCACCTACTGCGGCCCGGGCGCTATTGCCCTCTGCTGCATCCAGGAATGAGCGCTGCCTCAGGGGGTCGTTTCTACTACCCCTTGGGCTCCTCGTCTAGCCCGAGCCTAGAGCAGCCATCCGCTCAAGCCCCTCTGGCCTGCACCTCCAAGGGCACCGTGGATCCCGGGCTTCTGCAACGTCCGGTATCGACCCTCCGGGGAGTAGGCAAGACCACCGAACGGCGTCTGCGCGGTCTGGGGATCGACACCGTGGGAGACCTTCTGTTGCACCTTCCCTTCAGGCACGAGCCGCCCTCGCGCATCGCCAGGGTGTGCGCGCTCAGCTTGGGCGAAGAAGTCACCCTGAGGGTCAGAGTGCTTTCGTGCGCGCTGCGGGAGACGGCCAGGCGCAGGATCAAGGTACTCGAGGCACTGGTCTGTGACGACACCGGGAGCGTACTTGCCACGTGGTACAACCAAGCCTATTTGGAGGCGCCTTTTCGCGACCGGCCGGAAGTGCTTCTCAAGGGGGTGCTGGTCAGGCAACGGGGTGCTACCACCTTCGTGGTCAAGCGCCACGAGATCCTGGACGAGGATGGCGAGAGCAGACACATCCTAGGGCTCGTTCCGGTGTACCCGAGCACGGCGGACCTGAGCGTGCGCACCATCCGCACGATCCTCCACGAGGCGGCTCCCCTGGCGCGTCATCTGCTGGACCCGCTGCCTGCGGAGTTGCTTGCCCGCCATCGCTACCAGAGCCGCGCCGAAGCCGTGCTGTCGAGTCATTTCCCCGGTTCTCTCGTGGAGGCGGGGAGGGCCCGGGAGAGGTTGGCTTTCGAGGAGCTCCTTCTCTTGCAGGTCGCGGTGCTCGAACAGCGGGCCGCGAAGTCCAAGACGAGGAAGGCCCTGGCGCTTGCGCCGCCCGCGGGGCTCACCGAGGACTTTCTTCGCGGTCTGCCCTTCGTCCCGACGAGCGCTCAACGACGGGTCATGGCCGAGATAGAGCGGGACCTGGTGCGTGCTTCTCCTATGCGGCGGTTGTTGCACGGGGACGTGGGGTCGGGCAAGACGATGGTGGCGGCCTATTGCCTGCTGCGCGCGGTGGAGCAGGGCGCCCAGGCGGCGCTGATGGCTCCGACGGAGGTTCTGGCCGATCAGCATTTTCTTGGTCTGGCGGAGCAGCTTGAGAATCTGGGCGTCACAGTGAGCCTGCTCAAGGGCAGCCAGCCGGCCGCCGAGCGCCGGGCGGTGCGCAAGGCTCTGGCGAGCGGGGAAGTGGACATAGCGGTGGGCACCCACGCGCTCATCCAGGAAGGGGTGGTATTCCACGACTTGCGCGTCGCGGTGGTCGACGAACAACATCGCTTCGGAGTGAGGCAGAGAGACGCGATCATCGCTGCGGGCCAACGGGAGAGGGCCTGGCCCCACACGTTGCACATGTCGGCCACTCCCATTCCTCGGACGCTCAGCCTGACCCTATACGGCGACCTCGACATCAGCGTGCTGGACGAGCTGCCGCCAGGGAGGCGGGCCGTACGCAGTCATGTCGTGTCCGGGGAGCAGGAAGGACGAATGTGGGCATTCGTCTGCGCTGAGCTCGCGCGGGGCAGGCAGGCTTACGTAGTCTGTCCGCTCATCGAAGAGAGCGAGTCACTCCAGACGGCCTCCGCGAAGCACACCTTTGAGGCACTGGGGACAGGAGAGCTGGCCGGATTCCGCCTACGGCTGCTCCATGGCCAACTCCCTCCCGCGGAGAAGGCTGCCGCCATGGCCGCCTTCTCCGCCGGAGAGGCCGACGTCCTCGTGAGCACCTCGGTGATCGAGGTAGGAGTGGACGTGGCCAACGCAACCGTCATGGTCATCCTGGGACCGCGCAGGTTCGGCCTCTCGCAGCTACATCAGCTGCGGGGTCGCGTCGGCCGTGGTAGCGAGGAGTCGCGCTGCTTTCTCTTGGCCGAGGGGGAGGACGAGGTGGCGCTCCAACGGCTTTCTCTGTTCGTCCGCACCACCGATGGGTTCGAGCTGGCCGAGGCGGATCTGCAGGCGAGAGGTGAGGGGCAGCTCTTCGGCGAGCGGCAATCGGGTTTGGGAGATTTGGAGGTGGCCTCTCTCATGCGCGACCGCAAGCTGTTGGAGGAGGCTCGCTCGGAAGCCCAGCGCCTGCTCGAGCGTGACCGCGTCGATCCTTCACCCATGTCTCGCTGGGTGAGAGAGGCCGCCCAACTCCAGTTCAGGGAGAGGATCGCTTGGATGGACCGCGCATGAGCGCGCGCTTGCCCGGGAGAGTGCGCATCGTCGCAGGGGCGAGACGAGGCCGCTGGGTCAAGGTGCCCTCGGCACTCGTACGGCCCACCAGCGAGATGGTGAGAGAGGCCATCTTCGACGCACTGGGTCCTGTTGGCGGGCTCACGGTACTCGATCTGTTCGCCGGCAGCGGGGCCTTGGGGCTGGAAGCGCTTTCTCGCGGCGCCACTAGCTGCGTGTTCGTAGAGGATGACCGTGCGGTGTTGGCCACGCTACGCGAGAACATATCGGTGCTGGACTATGCGGCGGTCAGCACGGTGATCGTGGCCGACTACCAAAAGGCACTCCAAACCTTGTCCAAAGCGGGCAAAACCTTCGATTTGCTTCTTGTGGACCCTCCCTATAGAATTCTTTCCGAAGTGGAGGTCGTGCTCGCACCGCTCGTGCCGTCGCTTCTATCCGAGGACGGGGTGGTGGTGATCGAGAGTGAGAGGTCGTCCGACGTGTCCCTTGGCCAGACGAGGGTGTTCAGCCGCCCATACGGTGGCACCAGAGTCACCATGGTCACCGTGAAAAGGAGCATCCTGTGAAGATCGCTCTCTGCCCAGGCACGTACGACCCGGTGACCATTGGCCACCTGGACGTGATCACCAGGGTCGGCACGATATTCGACCAGGTTGTCGTTGCCGTGGTGGACGATTCGTTCAGAAAGACCGTCCTGTTCAAGGTTGACGAGCGGATGCACTTCCTGGAGGAGTCGACCAAGCATCTCCCGAACGTTCGGGTCACCATCATGCATGGTCTGGTGGCGGAGTTGGCCCGGAAGGTGGGGGCGCACGTGCTCGTGAAGGGTCTTCGGGCGTTTTCCGACTTCGAGTACGAGTTCCAGAT
>PMIZ01000438.1 GCA_003157225.1 Actinomycetota bacterium
GAGATGGTCTCGTTGCCCATGGGCGGGATAATGACGCGCATAGCCTGCGGGAGGACAATACGTCTCATCGTCAGGGGGAAGGACATGCCCAGGGACTCTGCCGCTTCAGACTGTCCCCTATCCACCGAGATGATGCCCGCGCGGACGAGTTCGGCGGCATAGGCCGCCTCATTCAACCCCAGCGCAAGCACGGCGGCCACCATGCCGCCGATGACGCGGTGCGTGTCCCATCCACCCACGGCCAACCCGGTGAACGGCAGGCCGATGAAGAACTTGGGATACATGATTCCGAAGAAACTCCAGATGACGATCTGCACGTAGACG
Source organism: Actinomycetota bacterium (assembly GCA_003157225.1). The sequence goes on from PMIZ01000438.1 coordinate 325, forward strand.
GGTGTCCCGCGGAAGAACCAGATGTAGAACCAGGACAAACCTGACAGCACGTAGTTCTTGGACAACCGCAACACAGCCAACAGGGTGCCGCCGATGGCCCCGACCACCATGGCGATAACGGTGAGCTCAAGGGTCAGGAGCGCAGCTCTCAGGATTATCGGCCTGAACAGGTAGTCGCCGACGACGTTCCACTGAAGGTTGTTGTTCCTTGCCAGCGAGTAGACGAGTGCGACGAAGATGTAGAGAATCACGACCGAGGCGATCCAGCGGCCCCAATGTCTGATTGGGACCGCTTTGATCACCTCGGGTCGTGAATCGGACCCGCCGGCCCCCCGGTTCATCACCGGGGCCGCATCGGCGCGTGATCGGTCAGCGGGCTCCACGCGCTGGTTCTACGCCCCGCTACCGGGGTCTTTGCTGGCGTTCACGTCCGCCTGCGGATACGGCTGCAGGCCGTAGTGATCGATGATCGTTTTGTAGGTGCCGTCGTCCATGAGGGACTGGAGCGCCTTCTGGATGGCGTCGCGAAGGCCGGAGTTGCTCTTGCCGACAGCGATGCCGTCGATCTTGAGCTCGAAGCCCAAGCCAGCCGGCGGGTTCGGGTCGACGACGAGCTCGAGCGAGCTGCCGTTGTCAGTCGTCTGAGCGACGTACGCGCCGGTGGACGCATCGGTCAGGTCGGCGACGACGTTACCGCTCTTGATTGCAAGGATGGCGGCCGGCTGATCCGGGAACTCATTGATGGTGACCTCGGCTTTGCCCTGGCCCTTGAGGTACACGTTCAGCGCGGCGAGTGCGGCGGCCTGGGTAGTGCCTTTTTCGGCGCCGACGGCTTTCCCGGACAGATCCAGCCAACCGGCGATCTTCTCAGGATTGCCCTTGGCGACCAACAGAGCCGTGCCGTCTTTGGCGTAGTCGACGAAGTCGGCCTGCTTCTGCCGGGTCAGGTCGTCATACATGCTCGACATGATCACATCGATGTTTCCAGCAGCCAGGCCGATGAGCAGGCTGTCGAACTTCATCGTCACGAAGTCGACCTTGGCGCCCAGTTTGGCGCCCATCGCCTGAGCGAGATCGTAGTCGAAGCCGGTGATCTGGGTGGTCTCCCCGACGAACATCTCCCACGGCGGATAGGGGACGTCACTCCCTACTTTGACTGACGCGGTCTTGTATTTGTCGGGCACCGTGATCGTAGCGTCGGGCTTGATGGTGGCCAAGATGGCCTTGATGTCATAGGCCGCGCCGGCTGCTGCCGTGGTGGTGGTCTCCGCTGCTGCTGTGGTCGTCGTCTCCGCCGGGGCCGTAGTAATGGTCTCCGCGGCCACGGTGGTGGTCACGGCCACTGTAGTCGTGGTCGTACTGCCTCCGCACCCTGCTATGAGCGGCAGAACGATCAAGGCCGCCAACACAAGCATCGCAAGAGCAATTAGGTTCCGTTTCTTCATATGCACTCCCTCCTGGTTGCACGTCCGACGCCCCCTCGGGGGCTATGGCTCAAGGACCACCCAACCCAAAAATGCCGATGGTGGCACCTGCCAAATGTAGATACCACATTATGAATAGCGAAACCATATGTCGCGCAGCCGGTTTGAGAGTGAAGGCTCGTCGTCGGAGCGCGATCGGCGCGAACGAGCCAAGAACGCAGGGAGCGTTCGTAGTAGCGCTACGGGCGCGACTGAGGACGAAGGATCGCTCCGCCCAGCGCGGCCTCGGCGACCGGGGCTTCATTTTGAAACGAGCTCCCAAGGTCAGTCTCGGCCGGCAAGAACGCCCCCGCAACCCTCTAGTTGCCGGTGACGCCCCACTCGGCGTATTTGGCGCATATCTTCTGATAGACGCCATCCGCACGCAGCTCTTTGAGTGCGGCATTGACGGCGGCGACGAGGGCGGTGTTCTGTGGCCTGAGGCCATACCCAAAGCCGAACTGGGTGGTGATGGTCCCCGAGTTGGCCAGCTTGCCCTTGAAGTCGGTGACGGTCTGGACTAAGTAGGCGTTCACCACCACGTCGTCCACGACGGCGTCGAGCTTGCCGCCATTCAGATCCTGAAACGCCTCGGTGATGGTGCTGTAGTCCTTGATCTGCTTGATGCCGGAGACGCCCTCCACCGCCGAGTGCCCGATGGTATTCACCTGGACTCCGACCCTCTTGCCGGCCAAGCCCGCGGCGTCGGCGACAGGGGCGCCGACGGGAGTGGTTATCGCGAGCGTGCCCGCCAGATACGGATCGCTGAAGGTGACCTTCTGCTGTAGGTCGGGCGTTATGTGCACGGCAGACATGATCATGTCGAAGTGGTCGCCCAGAAGGCCGGGGACGAGGCTGTTGTAGGCGCTGGGCACCGTCTCGAGCGTCAACCCCAGCTTCTTGGCTATCGCGGTGCAGAGGTCGACGTCAAAACCGACGTAGGCCCCTTTGCCATCGGGATACTCCATGGGCGCGAACGTGGGGTCGGACCCGGCCTGCAGCACGCCGGCCTTGAGCATCTGGGGGACGGCGATGGTCGCCGACTTGGTTACCGCTTGGATGGCGTTGTTGGCCACGGATGCGGCGTCGGTGCCCGGTGACGTGGTCATAGTGGTCGAGGTCCCGCTGCCTGTGGTGGTGGTGCTTGCTTGCTTGACGAGCGCGCATCCGGACACGGCGGCACCAACCACCAGGGCGAGAATGAGGAGCGAGATCGACCTAAGGAGATATCTCTTCAAATGCGCCGCTTTCAGGATCGTGCCGGGACTTACCGGTGAATTAAACCACGCCTTGGATGTTCGCGTCGCGAGGAGAAGACGCGATCGGGCCGGTGGGAGTGGAGGCTGGCCTTGAAGGTATACTTGCCCATAGCATGACTCCATCCGTCCGACACAATCCAAGAAGCACCGGACAGGCGCCCGTTCGGACTCCGGCGACCGACGCTCTGTTCTCAGAACCCGCGGGGGGCGGGAGGATCCGCTGCACCCTGTGCCCGCACTTCTGCGTGATTCCCGAGAACGAGGAAGGTCTCTGCAGGGCGCGCGGGGTCCGCGACGGCCGGCTGGTGGCCCTCACCTATGCGCGTCCGGCGACCATCATCAGCGACGAGATCGAGAAGAAGCCCTTCTTTCATTTCCACCCTGGGACCCGGGCCTTGTCGCTGGGATGCTACGGCTGCAATGTGCTCTGCAGCGACTGCCAGAACTGGCAGATATCGCACGCCAGCGCTCGGACCGAGACCGCCCGGCTGCCAGTGCTCAGCCCGGCCGGCGCGGTGGCGATGGCTCGCAAGCACAAGCTCGCCGGGGTGGCCTTCACGTACAACGACCCGGTGGTCTGGATCGAGTACGTGCACGACGTTTGCCAGGCCTTCAAGGATGCGGGACTGTACACCGCGTTTGTCACCGCCGGGTTCCTCACAGAGGCGGCGCTGGACTACGTGGGACCCGTGCTCGATGCCTTCAAGTTCGACTTGAAGGCATCGACGGCCTCCGGTTGGGATTGGCTGACGAAGGTCAAGGATCCCGCTCCTGCCTATGCCGCGGCAGTGCGGGCGAAAGAAGTCCATGGCTGCCACCTCGAGGTGGTTTCCAACATCGTGCCCACGCTCAACGACGACGACGCCAGTTTGACCGCCATGGCCACTTGGGTGCGTGAGAACCTGGGTTCCTCCACCCCGTGGCACGTGACACGCTTCCTGCCCGACTTCGAGCTCTCGTACCTAGTGCCGACGCCCATCAAGACGCTGGAGCGAGCGGCGCACCTGGGTAAGGCTGCCGGGCTAAAGTTCGTCTACGTGGGCAACGTCCACGATCACCCCGGCAGGCACACCGTATGCCCCGGTTGCGGACGCACCGTGATCAGGCGCGAGGAGCGCAAGGTGGAGCTGTCGGCTGTGACCAGACGGCTGTGCGCGGCCTGCGGGGAAGATCTGGGCCTGGTGTGTCCCCTTGACTAGCTTGCGGTCTTGGTTTAAGAAGGTGTTCCGGCGGTGTAGCATTAAGACGTGAACGAGCGCGCGGACACCATCAGAACGCCTATCTCGCTGGTCATTCCCCGCAAGGCCGAGTACATCAGCCTGTGCCGCTTGGTGGCCGGCGTGGTGGGGGCTCGGGACATGCTGGATGAGGAAGTCATCGCCGACCTCAAGTTGGCGGTCTCGGAAGCCTGCACCTGCTTTCTTTGGGGGCCGGAGGGAGGTCCGCTGGGAAGTGACGACGGGGCCCCCGAGAAGCCTCTATCGTTGCGGGTGGATTTCGCCATCTCGCCCGCGGCTTGGGAGATCACCATCTCGGATCCGGATGGCGCACATCGGTTGACGCCCCTGGCCGCTCAGACGCCTATGAGCGAGGAGGCCCTGGGGCTCACTATCATCACCGCTCTCGTGGACTCTATCGAGCAGATTGAGAGCGACGGCGGCAGCAGCCAACTCCGCCTGGTGAAGCTACTTCGGCCTCAGCCTGTCGTCAACGTCTGAGCCCGGTTCTCCAGCCTGGCTCTCGGCGTGCGGCCGCCTCTGTCGCGGTATTCGGGGGCTTCAGGGCACCATGCTACACTGGATTGCCATGAGCCCCGGCGGTTCCCGACCCCCCTTCTTCGCCGTCATGGCGGTCGCACTGGCCATCGTGGTCGGCGCGTCGGCCGCGGGTGTTTGGCAGGCAGGCAGCGCCTCCGCGGCCTCTGCTTCCGGCACGGCTCTCTCCATCACCATCGACCACGCACTCAGTCTCACCACCGAGAGCGTGGCTGTCACAGTCACCGGCGAGATCCCGGGGTCCCTCATAGGCGCCAAACTCGTGGTGAGGATCGAAGGACCCGCCCAGCTCTCCCAGATCACGGCGAAGAGCGCCGCTCTTCCTGAGGCCGGCAAACTCGTGCGGACGCTCGGCCCGACGTCGACCGCGACCGTGACCACGGCGGGATCGGCGGCGGGGGCTCCGTCTTCCACCGCTGGCTCCACCACCACGTCGACCACCACCACGGCCCTCGCCAGGAACAGCTCGCTGGATGATCTGCAAGCAGGCCGGCTGAACGAGACCGTCGCGCTTCCGCCCGGCACCCCCGCCGCTGCCGGTGCTTACCTGCTGGTGGCCGAAATCAAGTCGGGCAGCGACGTGTTGGCCAGTGGGCAGACCTGGGTGGGCAAGGCCGCGCCTCGCGCAACGCCGCTCGACGTCGCCTTCGTCTGGCCGGTATCACTCGGCGTCCACCGAGACACCGCGGGCGTCTTCTACGACAATGTCTTGGAGCAGGCCGTCTCCAGCGGGGAGGGCGAGGGCAGTCTCCGCTCTTTGCTTGACGTCGGTCAGCGTCTCCCCAGCTGGAATCTCACCCTCGCCATCGAGCCGTTGCTGCTGACGCAGCTTCGCGACATGGCCGACGGCTACACACTCCTGGAGGCGTCTGGGAAGCAGGTGGCCGTCAGTTCCGACGATCCACGGGCGCAGAACGCGGAAGCGGTGCTCGCTGGGCTTAAGGACTTGGCCTCTCGGAAGTCGGTCGAGGTGGCGGTGAGCCCCTATTCGGGAGCAGACCTGGGGGTTCTTGCCGCCGAGGGCTGGCGGGATGGTTTCGAGCAGATCCAGATTGGCAAAGAAGAGCTGCAGCAGACTCTGGCTCTCGGCGCGACGCTGGCGGGCGCCTATTCTCCCGATCTGAGCCTGACCTCCGATAGCCTTGCCTGCTACGCCGACGCTTCGATCGATCACGTCGTTGTGAGCGACTCGCTCGCCAGGCTGCTGACCGAGTCGGTCGACGCCGGAACCGTGGCCGTGAGAGCGCGGGACGTCAAGAACGACCGGGTCACGCTGGTGCTGGCGAGCGGCACCTTGAGCTCCGTCATGGCTGCGCCTTGGGACGCGGGAGTGTTCTTCGCGAGCCTGGCCGCCGAGCTTGCCTCGACCCCGCGTGACGCGATAGTGATAACGCCTAGCGCGCAGTTCACTATCCCGCCGTCATCCTACCTGGAGACCATCGGAGAGACGCTGTCGGGGTTGGACTGGGTCAGGACTCAGACGCTCACCGAACTCCTCCGAGCCCACTCCCCCAGCACCCGTCCTGTCATGCTGAACGCGAATCCGGGGACATCACATGGCTACGTCGAGGGCGCTCTGCTGGAGAGCATCCGGGCTGCGCACGCCGCGGTCACGGATCTGGCTTCGGTAGCGGACTCTACGCGTGCCCAGGTCGAGACTGCACGCCGGCTGCTGTACGTCGCCGAGAGCCGCTGGTGGTGGAGGCCGCAGACCACCCCCGAAGAGGCCACCATCGGTCTGCATTTTGCCGAGCAGGCGCGGCAGCTGGCCCAGGCGGAACTGGACAAGTTGCGCTTCGCGGGAGCGAGTTCCGGCACCGTGACCGGGCGGAAGGGCACGGTGACCTTGACTTTGGAGAACAAGGCGGACTACGCGGTCACCGCTGCGTTACGACTGGGTGGAACAGGCGTGACCTTGCCCGATGGAGGGACGATGAAGGTCGAGCTTCCGCCCGGCCGGACCCAGGTCGCGGTGAAGGTGGTCAATGCCGACGGCCCCCACAAGCTTGACGTACAGCTCGTCGCGGGCACGAGCGTTCTGGACGAGCTGAGCCAGCCCCTCCGGTTCATCACCTTCGGTACGATCCTGCCCGCTATCGTGGTGGCCGGGTTTGGCATTCTGGCCGGGCTCTACTTCCTGGCACGGCATTTCCTGCGACGCCGCCGCCCGGCCGCCCGGGCCGGCAGCGGTCCGGCTCCCCCACCGGCAGCCGCCTGACGACCCGCGGGCTCTCGCCTGGTCCGCGTCTCTCGACGACGCCGGCCTACTGACCGATGATCACTCGTTCGTCCATGGGCACGTAGTCACGCGGCCCGCTGCCTATGTAGATCTGGCGGGGACGGTAGAGAGCGGCCCCTGCGTCGCTCACTTCTTTCCAGTTGGCGATCCACCCGGGCATCCTGCCCATGGCGAATATCACCGTGAACATGTTCACCGGGATGCCCATGGCGCGCAGGATCACGCCCGAGTAGAAGTCCACGTTGGGGTATAGGCGCCGTCCGATGAAGTACGGATCGCTGAGAGCGATCTCCTCGAGCCGCTTGGCGATCTCGAGTAGAGGGTCGGTTCCCTTGAGTTTGTGGAGCAGCTTGTCGGCGAGCTCCTTCATGATGCTGGCCCGCGGATCGTAGTTCTTGTAGACACGGTGCCCGAAGCCCATGAGTCGGAGCGGCGAGTTCTTGTCCTTCACCTGGGCGATGTAGTCGTTGAGGTCCACGTTGTTGTCGTGCAGGTACTGCAGCATCTCCACGACCGCCGCGTTGGCTCCACCGTGGAGAGGGCCCCAGAGTGCGCACACACCTGCCGCGCAGCTCGCGAACATGTTGGCGCCCGACGAGGCCACCATCCGGACTGTGCTGGAAGAGCAGTTCTGCTCGTGGTCGGCNNGCGGCGATGGTGCGGATCTTGCTGATGAGGCGCGCGGCGGCGATGTGGAAGGTGCCCTCGCTCTCCATCTCCATCAAGTGGGGCTCGTAGCAGCTCATGGCGTTGATCATGGCGGACAGTATGGCCATCGGGTGCCCGGTGGACGGGAAGCCGTCGAAATGGTGATAGAGGCCCTCGTGGATCATTTCGTACTTGGTGAAGAGGCCGCTCCATGTCTTCAGCTGCTCTTTGGAGGGCAGCTCCCCATTGATGAGCAGCCAGCACGTCTCCACGAATGTGCTCTTGGCCGCCAGCTGCTCCACCGGGATGCCGCGATAGCGAAGGATCCCCTTGTCGCCGTCGACAAAGGTGATGGCCGACCGGCAAGAGCCGGTGTTCATGTAGCCCACGTCGAGGGTGACGTGGCCGGTGGATTCTCTTAGTCTCGATATGTCTATGGCGCGGTCGCCCTGCGTGCCGACCACGACCGGAAGGTCGTGGTCGGCACCGTCAACGACCAACTTGGCGGTATCTGACATCTCCGATCCCTTCCTTGGTGCCGCTACCCTGCACCATCTAGTCTAGCGGATTGGCTCGGTCCCCCGGCTTTCACCGGTTGCCGGATGTTAAGAGGCCGCCGAAACACGGCTTCTCGCCGCCGGGGCGCGATGGGCACGCGCAAGACNNCGCGACTGAGGACGACGTATTGCGCCGCCCAGTGCGCCCCGGCGGCCGAGACCCCGTTTTTCGGCGGCCTGGTAAACTGCTTTCCGGAATGGAACAGTGGCATAGTCATCTGCTGCGCGAACGCGTAGACCAAAGCAGCCTGGTGATTCAGGGCAACCGCGCCTGCGCGCTGGGTGCCTTGGACGCGGGCGTGAGGTTCTTCGCCGGCTACCCCATCTCTCCCAGCTCGGAGATCATGGAGGCGATGGCCGACGAACTGCCTCAATCGGGAGGGGTCTTCATCCAGATGGAGGACGAGATAGGCTCCATCTGCGCCTGCATCGGAGCGGCCCTCACCGGGGAACTCGCCATGACCGCCACTTCCGGCCCGGGCTTCTCCCTGATGCAAGAAGCCCTCGGCTACGCCATCATGGTCGAGGCGCCACTGGTGGTCGTCAACGTCATGCGGGTGGGCCCTTCTACCGGCCGGCCTACAGCGCCTTCTCAAGGCGACGTCATGCAGGCGCGCTGGGGCACGCA
>PMIZ01000490.1 GCA_003157225.1 Actinomycetota bacterium
CCATGAGGGCCCGGTTGGCGTCGTTGTGCTCGAGGAACGGCACCAGAGCGGTCGCCACCGACACGATCTGCTGCGGGGACACGTCCATGTAGTCAACATCGTCACGCCGGGCGCTGACGTACTCGCCCCCAGGCGCCCGAGCAAGCACCGTGTCTTCGACGAAGACCTTGGTCTTCGGATTGATGGGCGCGTTCGCCTGGGCGATGGTGTACTTCTCTTCCTCGTAGGCCGTGAGCCAGAAGATGTCATCGCTCACCTTGCCCTTCTCCACCTTGAGGTACGGCGTCTGGATGAAGCCGAACTCGTTGACCGTCGCGAAGCTGGACAGCGAGCCGATAAGTCCGATGTTGGGACCTTCCGGGGTCNNGGGTGCACGTCGCGCACCTCGATGGGCGCCCGCTCCCGCGTCAACCCCCCAGCCCCCAACGCTGACAACCGCCTGCGGTGCGTGAGACCTGCCAGCGAGTTAGTCTGGTCCATGAACTGCGACAGCTGGGAGCTGCCGTAGAACTCCTTGAGGGCAGCTACGACCGGCCGGATGTTGATGATGGACTGCGGAGTGATGGTGTCTACGTCCTCGGTGGTCATCCGCTCGCGCACCACGCGCTCCATGCGGTAGAGACCGACGCGGAACGCTTCCTGCACCAGCTCGCCCACCATGCGCAGGCGACGGTTGCCGAAGTGCTCGTACTCGTCCAGCCGGTTGGCCACCTCGTCCCAGGGCAGGCTCGGAGCCACCTCGGCCAGGTCGCGCGCCTCCTCCAAGAGGTGCTCATGGTCGATGGCCAGGGGAACAGCCACCAGTTCGCGCACCAGCGCGATGATGTCGGCCTTGGTGAGGGTGCGAACGTCGAGGTCGGTGTTGAGTCCCAACCGGGCGTTGAGCTTATGCCTTCCCACCCGGGTGAGGTCGTACCGTTTGGGATCGAAACAGATGTTCCACAACAGGTTGCGGCTTGCCTCGAGCGTGGGCGGTTCGCCGGGGCGCTGCTTCTTGAACAGTTCCACCAAGGCCTCGTCCACGGAGCGCACGGAGTCCTTGTCGAGAGTGGCCTTGATGAACGGGTTGTTGTCGAAGAGCGCCAGGATCTCCTCGTCGGTGCCCTGTGACAAGAGGCCCGGTTGGTCCTTGGTCCTTTCGGAATCGATGCCGGCCAGCGCCCGCAAGAACACGGTTGCGGGCAGCTTGCGCTTGCGGTCGATGCGCACCGACACCGCGGCGCGCTTGTCGATCTCGAATTCCAGCCACGAACCCCGCGCCGGCATGAGGTTGGCCACCAGCACCTGTTTGGTGGGGTCCTTGGCAGCCATGACGTACGCGCCGGGCGAACGCACCAACTGCGTGACGATGACGCGCTCAGTACCGTTGATGATGAAGGTGCCCTGTTCGGTCATCATGGGGAAGTCACCCATGAAGACGCTCTGCTCCCGTATCTCACCCGATTCGCGGTTGACGAAGCGAACGGTGATGAACAGCGGGGCGGCGTAGGTCTGGTCTTTGTCCCGGCATTCCTTGAGTGTGAGCGCCGGTTCTTTGAACTCGTACTCCCCAAACTCCACCGCGTAGTTGCCGGTGTAATCCTCAATGGGGTTTATGTCCTCGATGGTCTCCTTGAGACCCTGAGTCTTGAACCACTCGAACGATTCGGTCTGTATCGCGATGAGGTTGGGAACGTCGAGAATCTGAGGTAGTTTAGAGAAGGACTTGCGGGTTTTGGGAGTCTTCCTTTCGCCCAAAGGGGATCACTCCTCGCATGGCCGGGGGTTTCGAACAGGGTCAACGCGCAAACTTGTATACTATCAAAAGCGGAAATGCGCGGCAAGCCCGGCCCTGGAACATCCGAGACATTGCAGGGCCGGGCTTGTTCTTCGCCGCGGGGTCGCCTGGTTCCTCTAAGAACTCATTTCGGGACGCCCCCGCAGACGAGAGCTATTTCACTTCGACGTCGGCGCCGACTTCTTCCAGTTGCTTGCGAACTTCTTCGGCCTCGGCCTTGGGAATGGCCTGCTTGACCGGGTTGGGAGCTCCGTCGACCAGGTCCTTGGCTTCTTTGAGACCCAGGCCGGTGAGTTGGCGCACGACTTTGATGACGTTGATCTTCTTCTCGCCAGCGGCTTTGAGGATCACATCGAACTCGGTCTGTTCTTCCACTTCTTCTACCGGAGCGGCAGAAGCAGGACCGGCGGCAACGGCCATGGGCATGGAGGCGCTCACGCCGAATTCTTCTTCCAGCGCTTTGACCAACGTCGCGAGGTCGAGCACCGTCATGTTCTTGATCTCTTCGATGAGCTTTTCAGGGGTCACCTTAGCTCAACTCCTTCCGATGTCTTAGGCGGCAGCCGCCTTCTTCTCCTGGATCTGGTTCAGCGCGACCACCAGGCCGCGAATGGGACCATTCAGCACATTGGCAAGCCCGGCCAGCGGGGCGGCGATGCCACCCACCACCTGGGCGATCAGCACCTCCCGGCTGGGTAGCTGGGCCAGCCTCTCCACGTCGGACGCGGTCAGCATGGATCGCTGCAGCTTGGCTCCGCGGAGCGCCGCCTTCTTCTTCTCTCTGATGAAATCCTGGATGGTCTTCGCCACCCGCTGAGGGTCGCCATGGCAATAGGCGATGGCTGTGGGGCCAGCCAGGAGCTCGGTGAGCCCTTCCACGCCGGCGTCGGCGGCGGCGATCTTCGCCAGGGTGTTCTTGACCACCTTCAGGCTGGCGTCGGCCTTGCTTAGCCGCGCGCGAAGCTCGGTGGTCTCGGCGAACGTCAGACCCCGATAGTCGACGAAATAGTAGACGTCGGTGGCCTTGAGATCAGCGGTGATCTCCTTGACTGCTTCGATCTTGTCCGGTCTCGGCATACTCTTCACCTCCTTCACAACGAAATCGTCCACCTCCATCAGCAGAGGCGGACGATGACATCATGAACTCGTGAGAGCATCTATGTCGGTCACACTCTGCCTCGGCTGGCGGGTCGGCATCAACCGCTCCGCTTCTGCCGCCGTAGCGGCACCAGCTGTCTTGGGCGGATAGCGCGGGGGATTATAGCAGCCCATTGTCTCAGCGTGAAGGTGCGTGACCCGGGCGCGAAGGCGCGAAGGACCATCGCGCTGCTCGGATGCCCGGCTGCGACAGATGGCTCTCTCTTGACAGAGGGCGGCTCGGAGTCGATGCCGTCTACCTGCTCAGGGCGTCACACCATAAGCCCAGATGTCGTCGAAGATGCCCTGCTCACCAAGCCCCCCAAAGAGGATCACCTTGCCGGTGGTCGGATCGTAGACCATGGAGTGGCCCACGCGCCCGGACGGCAGGCTGCCGCTGGGGTTGAGATTGGTCCAAGTATTGCCGACAGGGTCGTAGGCCCAGGTGTCGTTGAAGTAGACGGGTGAGGCACCGCTGCTGTCAAACCCAGAGCCTCCGAAGAGGATCACTTGGCCGGTGCCCGAGTCGTAGACAGCGGAGGAAAAGTGACGTCCAGAGGGCAATTCTCCGGTGGGTTTGAGATTGGTCCAGGTGTTGGCGGTGGGGTCATAGGCCCAG
>PMIZ01000116.1 GCA_003157225.1 Actinomycetota bacterium
CGGAATCTCCCCCAGCTCCGAGTCCTCAAATGAATCCGGGAACAAGTCGGCGATGTGTTTGGGCAGGCCAGTAGGGCGGCCTTCGGCCTTGGCACGGACGGGATCAAAATCGACGAACCACGACTTGAAGAGCGCCCGGGCCATGGCCTCCAGCGTCTCGCTCATCCGCCGGTTCAGCCCGATCTTGTCGTCCAGCGTGCCGAGGATGTGGGAGATGGCGCGCTGTTCGGAGAGCGGGGGCAAAGCAATCGGAAAACCCCTCAGATAAGCGACATTGGTCTTCGGGACTCCCGTGGCTTCAGAGTCCCGAACGATCTTTTCGGTGCTCTCTGGACTTGAAACGAAGTAGTAGACGTACAGCGGATCAGCCAAGCGACGGTCGACCGTCAACTTCATCTGGTTCGATGAGAGCAGGTACTGGTCGCAGCGGGCGTCGCCCGGCACGAGTCCTGTCTGGCCTAGCGTTCCCTTCTTTGTGAAGATGATGTCCAGCGGCCTGCATAAGCTGCGCGCCAGCCGATTGGCAGTTTCGCGCGAGACGAACACGAACTCATCCGCAACGAACCGACTCTTCCCAAGAGTCAGGTTTGAGCCACGGACAACAGGAACTCCACTCTCTGTGTAACTGGACGCCGGTAGATTTGAGCCGAAGGGACCATCAACGAGGCCATAACCATCCTTCGTGGCAATTGCGCCCAGTGTCGTCTGACTCCACTCACCTCCCATACCCCAACTCCTCCAGGTTGGTGGTGATGGCAGCGTCCAGTTTCGCAGCTTCGGCCTGCTGCTCCGGCAGCTGCGCGACCAGTCGCGTCATCTTTTCCTCGAAAGGCTCGCCGTCGTCCTCCTGTGCCTCCGCTCCCACGTACCGCCCAGGCGTGAGCACGTGGCCATGCTTCCGGATCTCTTCCAGGGCCGCGCTCTTGCAGAAACCCACCACGTCCTCATTCGCGGTCTCGGCCCGCTGCTCGCGCGACACTACGACGAGCAGATTCATCGTCTCGAACCTCCAACTAGGGTCCTTCCGCGCCCTCGCGCCCACGCATCGCCCCGGAGATAGGCGACAGACCACAGACCACTCAGTCGCGCTCCGTGACCGCCGATAACCGCGCGCGGCAATCGGATAACCCGCGCGGTTATCTCATCGGCGACGTTCATACCACGTCCCCTTCTTGGTCCCGCGCCGCGCCAAGCGCCTCCGCCCCTTCGCTGAGCGTCTCCAGATACTGATCATAGGCAAACACGCGGCCGCGCCGGCGGCCGGTGAGCTCGCGGAGGATACCCAGCCCCACCAGGGCGTCCACCGCCCGTGCGGCCGTGGTGTAGGCCACCCCGGTCTCGCGGGCGACGTGGTCGATGCTGGTCACCGGGCGGCGGCGCAGCGCATCGAAGATGCGCAGGGCACTTGCGGAGACTCGGCCGAGACCCTGGATCCGCGCTGCATCGCTCTCGAACATGGCCAGCAGCCGATGGGCCGTGTCGACGGCACCCGCGGCGGTTTCGGTCACTCCTTCGAGGAAGTAGTCGAGCCAGGCTTCCCAGTCCCCGGCGGTGCGGACAGCATCGAGTTGCCGGTAGTACTCGGAGCGGTGCTGCTTGAAGTAGAGGCTCAGATAGAGGAGTGGCTGCCGGAGCACTCCGTCGCTATGAAGGATGAGCGCGATCAGCAGTCTCCCCACGCGACCGTTCCCGTCGAGGAACGGGTGGATGGTCTCGAACTGCACGTGAGCGAGCGCCGCCTTGACGAGCGTCCCTGGAGCTGCGGGGTCGTGGAGAAAGCGTTCGAGCGCGGCCATGCACGGCTCGATCTCTTGCGGAGGAGGAGGCACGAAGCGGGCATTGCCGGGTCGGGTGCCCCCGATCCAGTTCTGGCTCCGGCGGAACTCCCCCGGCTGCTTGTTGGCGCCGCGACCGCGGGAGAGAAGGATGCCGTGCACCTCGCGGATGAGCCGGTTGCTCAGAGGAAAGCCGTCGTCCAGGCGGACGATCCCATGCTCCAGGGCGGCGACGTACGTGGACACTTCGACTACATCATCGAACGGCACACCCGGAGCCTCGTCGATTTCGAACAGCAGCAAGTCGGAGAGCGACGACTGGGTCCCCTCGATCTGGCTCGAGAGCAACGCCTCCCGGCGTACGTAGGAGTAGAGGAAGATGTCTGGGTCCGGCAGCAGCGCGGTGAGCGCGTCCAGGCGGCCGCAGGCAAGCAGGGCGTCCTCCAGAAGCCGCTGGCGCCCGGGGCTCAACTCGATGGCAGGCTGGGGAGGGAGCGGCTCCGGCACGAAGGCGCGCACCTGCTCGCCGGCTACCGACGTGACCTCGTATCGCCCTGTCGTGGCCCGTTGCACCCGATCGTCCCCTCTTGGCAAGTGCTAATAACGGTGGCGCTTATTATCACATAGAGCACTAGGCGCTAATAGACTGTCCCGGTGTGACAACCTGCAGGCTACCCGCCGGCGGGTTGATGTTCACTTCTGAAGGCTCCCCATACCCCAATCCCTCCAGATTGCGGGCAATAGCTTCATCCAACTTGGCGGCCTCGGCCTGCTGCTCACGTAGTTGCGCGACCAGTCGCGTCATCTTCTTCTCAAAGGGCTCGCCGTCGTCCTCCTGCGCCTCCGCTCCCACGTACCGGCCGGGCGTGAGCACGTGGCCGTGCTTGCGGATCTCCTCCAATCCAGCGCTCTTGCAGAAACCCGACACGTCGTCGTACTCGCCGGCGTCCTTCTCCCCCCGCCAGGCGTGATAGGTACCCGCGATGCGGGCGATGTCGTCGTCGGTGAGTTCCCGGTGGGTGCGATCTACCATGCTCCCCAGCCTGCGGGCGTCGATGAAGAGCACCTGGCCCCGGCGATCGCGGAAGCTGTGGTCTTTGCGGTCCCGGGCGAGGAACCACAGGCAGACCGGTATTTGGGTGGAGTAGAAGAGCTGGCCCGGTAGAGCGACCATGCAGTCCACCAGGTCGGACTCGATGAGGTTCTTGCGGATCTCGCCCTCGCCGGACTGGCTGGAGGACATCGAACCGTTGGCGAGCACGAATCCGGCCACCCCGCTCGGAGCCAGGTGGTAGACCATGTGCTGCACCCAGGCGAAGTTGGCGTTGCCCACCGGCGGCACGCCGTACTGCCAGCGCTTGTCGTCGCGCAGGCGGTCGCCGCCCCAGTCGGACACGTTGAATGGCGGGTTGGCCAGGATGAAATCGGCCTTGAGGTCGGGGTGCTTGTCGTTGTGAAAGGTGTCGCCTTGGGCGATCTGGCCGTCGATGCCGCGGATGGCCAGGTTCATGCGGGCCAGGCGCCAAGTAGTGTAGTTGGATTCCTGCCCGTAGATGGAGATGTCGGCGCCGGTCTTGGGGCCTGCCGGCGCGGCACCGCGGCCGGAGCCGCCGCCGTTGCCATTGCCCGAGGCGTGAGCGCGTATGAACTCCACCGACTGCACGAACATGCCCGACGACCCACAGCAGGGGTCATAGACGCGGCCCCGGTAGGGCTCGAGCATCTCAACCAGGAGCCTGACCACGCAGCGAGCGGTGTAGAACTCGCCGCCCTTCTTGCCTTCGGCGCTCGCGAACTGGGAGAGGAAGTACTCGTAGACCCGGCCGAGAACGTCCTTGGAGCGGCTCGCCTGGTCGCCCACCTTGACGCTGCTCATGAGGTCGATCAGCTGTCCCAGGCGCTGCTTGTCCAGAGCGGGGCGGGCATAGTCCTTGGGGAGGACGCCCTTGAGCCCGGGATTGTCCCGCTCGATGGCCTCCATGGCGTCGTCCAAGAGCCGGCCGATGGTGGGCTGCTTGGCCTGAGCCTGGATACTCTCCCACCGCGCCTCGCGGGGGACCCAGAAGATGTTCTCAGCCCGGTACTCGTCGGGATCCTCCGGGTCGGCGCCCTCGGCGGCCAGCCCCGTCAGCTTGGTGCGCTGCTCCTGGAAGGCGTCGGAAATGTACTTGAGAAAGATGAGCCCCAGAGCCACGTGCTTGTACTCGGCGGCGTCCATGCTTCCCCGTAGGGCGTCGGCCATCTGCCAGAGCTGGGCTTCGTAGCCGACGGTGGCGCCGTAGGATTTGGAAGCCCCGGCGCTCGTCTTCCCACCGGAACCCGCGGGTCGACCTGGGCGCCTGGGCGTAGGCTCGTCCGCGGGAACAAACTCGAACTGGCTCATGATCTCCCCCGGGTGTCGTGACCGCGCGATGCTTGTCGCGTGGATGCACTTGTTTCCTTACGGTCACATGCGTTCCAGTGTACAACGGGCGGCAGAGAGAGCGAAGCCAGGAGACCAGCCGCTGACCAATCCCAGCGATGCGATACGAACGGCATGGATCGGGCTCGCCCGCTGGGCGTTGGCCAGCACCATGCAAGCATCGTGCCGCCGGCAGCCAGCCCTTACTTCGTTAGCTCGAGATACCGCTTGTAGAGATGGTCCATTGGCAGAAGCTGCTCGGTTCCGGCATCCCGGTACTGCCAAAACGTCCAGCCGTTGGTCGCTGGAGCCGGATCATCGGGGGGTGTCGCGTTGACCTGAGCTTTGGCCGCTCCCCCAGCCGCGGAAAGCGACCCATGAGAGATGCCCCCAAAAGTAACCGATCCGTCCACACCGATTGTGGCGGTGACCACGCTCCCCTTGTAGGTCGCCTCTATCGGAAACGGGCCTTGGATCAAACCCGCGCGAATCAGATCCTCGGGCTTGATTCTCGGGTTGCGGACGGCCGACCGAGGGCTCGAAGAGGCGACCATCGGCAGACTTGGCACGAGGGCCAGGGTCGCAGGGGCGGCCACGATGGGGTAGGTGACGCGCAGGTCAGCCCGCTTCAGCGATTCGCGAATCTCAGCCAGGGAAAGCTCGGGCACCTGCTTTCGCAGAAGCCTCGCCAGACTTCCATCCTCGTCCCGGAAGGCACCGTCCAGGGCGGATTTGACCCTCCGGTCGACAAACTGACTCTTCCAGAGTGCCTCCAGCGTGTTGTCCCCGATGGCGTCCTTGGCAATCAGGCCCAAGGTCTCGAGAAAGTAGTCCTCTTCATTCGGCTCAGACAGACGGACGGTGCGGAAGAGCTTCTCGTCCACATTAACCGCAGCGTGGGAATTGTAGAGCCGGTATTCGTCACCGTTGGTGACCAGGCACCACCAGACTCCGGTCACGCTCGCATACCCGAGCACCTGGGAGGCGCACTTGTAGCCGAGCGCGGAACTAAGAGGCTTCGCCTCCACAAAGAGGCGTGGTTGCCGCAGCACGAACAGCGCGTAGTCGACCGGGTTGTCCNNACGAGCCCGGACCTTGCCAACGGTGTCCGCCAGAGCCCGGCGGCTCGACGCATCCATATCAGCCTCCCCAGTAGCTTCTGCCACGCCTTTCCACTCTACACCGCAGCCCACTCGCGCCTCCACCTCCTGAAGAAGCGGCTGCAACTTGCTCTCATCGCCACCAGAGGGAACATGGTGTGGCCATCGCACCCCTACACGGAGGCAGGACATGACGACCGCACAAGCGCTCGCCTTCCCGGAGCAGGACCTCGTCGGCTGGGAGC
>PMIZ01000473.1 GCA_003157225.1 Actinomycetota bacterium
TCGGGCAGGTTGCCCGGCTAACCAGAGGCTACCGACCTCTCCGGATGCGAAATCCCAGGTCCCCGTCGATGACGGCCCCGATCAAGAAGCCGATTACGGCGCCGGCAATCACGATCGCCGCAGTGATGACGCCAAGCCAGCCGGCCACGATGACGATGAGGCCGCCAAGAATGGCACCCCACACTTTCCATCCCCGCTCTCTCATAGCACTCTATCCCTTTCGGCCTCGGACGGGGCAGGCTCCTGCACCGTCGCCTCGACCCTTCGGACGTTGACTCCCGCGTCGGNNCCTCTTCGCACACTCATCTCCACGGTGGGATCCCTGGCCCCTGCTTCGCGCGCAGCCCCCTCGGCCAGATGGCGCATGGCCTTCGGCTTAAGCACGGTCTCGCGGCCCGGCTCCGACTGAACGACAGCTTCCTTGGAGCGAGGGCGAAGGAACAAGAGCAGGAAGAGGAGTGCGAGTGCTAGTGCGGCGATAAACGCCGAGATGACGCCGAACCAGATTCTCCCGCCCGTCAGGGCCGACCCTCTGAGACCATCGAGCGCCTGCAGCGTGTCACTATAGCCAGTTGTGGAATTGACATCATTCGGCGTAAGAACGTTGTAGGCCATGAGGAGTAGGACGACGGGCGCCCCGACAAGAAGAACTGTGATGATGATAGCCAGGGCGCGAGCCGAGGTGTCGACAACCGGTCGTTTGTCGGCCACGTTCTTCACGTCACTTCACCCGCCTCTTGGCCTTGCGTGGGTCTTTGACCCTTGCTTTGACGGTCGCCTGTGCCATGCCAAGCTGTCCTTTCTCAGCTATCTCGGCGCGGATGGATTGAGCGACTCTCTGCTCGGCCTGCTTGGGATCCTCGCCTCTGCGCACCGTTACGGCCAGCGATAGCTTGCTCCTACCTCCTCGCTTAGCAGTCAGCCGGGCGGAGGATTCGAGCACGGGCGGATCAGCAAGGGCAACCCGCTCCGCCTCCCTCTCGACCACCTTCCTCTCGAGCCGCGAGCGGTCCCCCAGACGAAGGTAGGGCGATCGACGAGGGAGAAGCTCGAGGCCGAGCAAGACCAGGCCGGCCACAAAGACGACCACGAGGATGACGAAGTCCCAGGTGGGAACCAAGCCGCGCTCGAAGTTCCCTAGCCAGTGTTGCGCGGGCTCTGCGTTGTGAGGCAAAGCGAGGAACCCGGGTAGGCCCGCGTCTTGGTAACTGGAGCCGGCAAAGGTGTAGATGGCGCCGAATGTACCGAAGACGACCAGCACCACCAGTACGATGACCAGAATGATCCGGTTAAGTAGCCGCATCGTCTGCCGCCATGACCAGATCGTCCACCACGACATCAAGCCGTCTACCCCCGGCCAGCGGCTCCACGTTGTTTCGGAGTCGCTCAGCCAGATCGGCGATTGGAACACCGTTCGGATACCGGGCCACCACATGCACTTCGACGCTGGTTTCGTCCACGGCTACTCCCACTACCTTTTCTCCCAGCCATCGGGTGGCCACCTCGGCCCATCGCCCTCCACTGATGGAGGCCACCCCCTCAGTCCCGAGCACCGCTTGCTTTATGTGGTGGGCGAGAGCAAGGTCCGCCTGAGGATCGAACGCGCTGTCCTGCAAGGTTTGCGGGGTCACGCTCCCTCCCTAATGAACCCGCTCCTGATCTCGAGGGGGCGACTCTTCGCCCTCGCCAGCCGGTTGCTTCGCCTCCCCTTCGAAATAGATGTCGTCGACCACGATATTGACTTCGGTAACTCTGAGGCCCACGAGGTTCTCGATCTGCCGGATGACGGTGCTCCGCACGCTTTCCGCAACGGTGGGGATGCTCTTGCCGTACTTGACTTCCAGTGTCAGATCCACCGCTGCTTCAATCTGTCCTACCTCGACGTTCACGCCCCGGCGCTGACCGGTACCGCCGGTCACAGTGTCTACCATCCCGCCGAACGTGCGGGAGGTGCCGGTGCCCATCTTGACCCCGTCTACCTCCTGGGCCGCGATGCCCGCTATCTTCGCCACCACCTGGTCTTCGATGTGGGTCGTGCCACGCTTGCTGTGTAGGGGACTGGGCTTTTGTTGTTCGGCCGCATTCTGCTTTTCAGTTGCCATCGCTCGGTCCTCCGCTATAACCTGGCAGTTTGCCACTAGGTCGCGTTCTACCCAGGGAGGCGGGCTATGAATCAACGAGGTCCGAGATGGAGCCCGAATACGAGGCGCTGCTGAGGCGTCAGATGAGGTCCGCGCGCGGAGGCTTCTCCGTGCGAGTCGCCACCTTGGCCGCCGTTTCGGCGCGCAACTTCGCCATTTCCTCTTCAAGACCGGTCAGATCGTCCAGCAGCCGCTGACGGGCTTCGTCGTCGGTCGGTCGACCGCGATGCTCATCGAACACCAGGTAGCCGAGTTTCTGGGCAGCCGCGTCCATGCGCCTCTCCAATTGCAGCTCGGCGGCCTTCCCTTTGCCTTTGTCGAGAGCTTTCCCCGCCTCCATGGCCGCTCGCTCAGCTCCTGCGCTCATCTTGTCCAAGAGACCCATCTGTGACCCTCCCTCTCTACGATTTGGAAAATCTCCCCGGCTGCACCCGATCCGCCCCAGCTGGCGGGTCTCGGTCTCTTACTCTGACTCTAGAGACTAACGGAGCGTTTGGCAACGCCGGTGGGCATGCTGCCCCGCGCGTCATCCAGCAAGTGCTCACGCGCATGGCTTTCCCGGCGGCCCAGAATATCAGGAGCAAACTGACCGGAGGACGAGTCTTCCTGTTCAGGCTGGAGGCCCCCGCGCTCAGGTACCGGCGAGCCACCGTCCGTCTTTGAGGAACTGCATAACCACTTCCTCAGCCGAGGCGGCCGTGCCTCCGCCCATGGTGCCGCCGGTTGTCGTCGTTTCCCCGGTGCCGTCCTATGTCGTGGTCGTCGTGTCCGTTGCACCCCCGCCCGACGACGAGAAGAACATGCTGTCGGCCAGGTACCACTTCCCGCCTTGCTCGACGAGGTCGAAGGTGACGGGCGTGCCCGAGTTTGGTGCTAGGTCTTCCGCGACCGCGCCAGGATCAGGATGGCCCCGGCGATGAAGGCGCAGGAGACCAGCACGGGCTCCCACACGGGTGCCCACCACTCCCCCGGCATCAGGAACAGAAGGTCGCGCGTGCCCACTGACGGCGGCCAGCGCAGCAGCACATACAGCCACACGTAGTAGAAGATGTCCCACACGCCGAAGGCGAAGAGCCAGTAGGCCAACCGCTGCCACCACGTGCGGCCGACGACGTAGCCAACCGCCAGCAGCATGACCATCGTTGCCGCCTCGCGCGCCCGTTCGTAGGGCAGATAGTCGCGTGGGAAATGGAAGTCGGCCGGTGTGAAGCTCAGATCGTACTGGAGCGCAAACAACTTCCGCAGGTAGTAGACGACCATCGCCTCCACCAAGGCGAATGCAATCGCCCACACGGCCATGACCGCGAGGCGAATCCATGGACTTCTGCCAGTTAGGGCGCCCATCTTCGCCTCGATGATACGACAGACGCGCCTCGCCGTCGTGCGCCCGGCCGCACAGGCGACGGCGGGTGGTTCTCACAAGGATGGACGATGACCGTCATCCCGTGGGCTACTATCAGGAATGCCGCGGAGCTGACGACGTATAGCGTGGCACCACGGCCACGTCAAACGGACGCCCATGCCCTCGTTGCTGCTTTCGCGCGAGCGCACCAGTTGGATGGACGGATACGAGGTCATCCCCCGCACTCCATGTTCCCCGCCTCTGCTGCTCCCAGACGGCTGAGGGGTCGTCCCTGGCCCGTGGATCGGCCATGAACTCAAGAGCGGACTGATCGAATCCCAGTTCGGCGAAGTGATCCCGAGAGAACCACTGCCAGACGATCCTGCCCTGCGAGTCGCAGGTAGCTCTGACCTGGGGCGTAGTAGCCAACGGGATTGCCTTCGCGCTCGTAGTCGTGGTGCTGATACGCAGGTGTCGTGGCCCCCGCGGGCTCTGGCCAGTCCATGAACGACCACACCACCTTCCCGTCCCAGTCCATCTCGCACAGTTCGACGGATTCGCCCCATGTCACAAGAGGTAGGCGGAGTCCGGCGACGCCCCCGAGGTCAGGGAGGCTGACTCCCGGAGCCGCGGCGGGTTCGTCGGACATGTCCTTCATCTCCTCTCTCCCTCCCGTTCGGGCGTTTCTCCGTTGCCAGGAACCCAGCCTAGGACTTAGCTCATGAAGAGTCAACGGCGCGCTCCTGACACAGGGTCACGGCCTGCTACGGAGCATCGCCGGCATTGGCGGCTGCTTAATGAGGCCCCGCCCTCGCCCACAATGATGCGCAAAACAGGGTATCTTCCTATCGACGCGCTGCCCCAGTGCACCTGCAAGAGGAGCAAACGAGGAGATGTACACGTTTAGGCCGATTAGTGAGCGCATGCAGCACATGCATCAGCTGATCCGTGACCGCGTGATCCAGAGCGACTCTGAGACTGCCATGATCACGACTCGGTGCTTTCGGGAGAATGAGAATCTCATTCCCTGCCTTCGCCGTCCCACGGTGTTGAAAGCCATCTGCGAGCAGATGACCGTCCGCGTCGAGGANNCACAATCCCGACGAAGAGGAGCTGCGCATGTCGATGGCTCCTGAGGATCATGAGGATCTGGTGTCTATCCGCGACTACTGGAGAGGCCGCACCTACAGCGATATTGCGGCCGCCTGGCAGCCGAAAGGATATGAAGAGCTCTGCCACATGCAGGTCTCCGCCACCGTGAAGGGCGCGCCCTTGTTAATGTTGCCGTCCGGTCACCTGACTCCGGGCTTCAAGAAGATCGTTTCTGTGGGTTACGGAGCTATCCGCAAGCAGGCCCAGGATTGGCTGGATTCGCACGTCAATAACCTTATGGGCGAGGATGTGAACCGCAGCCTGTTCTACACCGGCGTTGTTATCTCCTGTGATGCAGCGACCACCTTGCTGAAGCGCTACGGCGAGAAGTGCCTGGAGAAGGCCAATTCCTGCACCGACGAGCAACGCAAGGCTGAATTGGTGTCCATGGCAGACAGCCTGATCTGGATCTCCGAGAATCCTTGTCGCACCTTCCGCGAGGCCTGCCAGGCGGCGATCACATATCAGTATGTTCTACGCCTGAGTTCTATCGGCGATGTCGGCTCCTTCGGCCGCTTCGATCAGTACACGTGGCCGTACCTGAGGAAGGATCTGGAAGAGGGCCGGTTGACGCCAGAAGAGGCGCAGGAGATCGTGGACTGCTTCTTCATGAAGATCAATTCCATGTACGGTGGCGGCATTGGCGAATTGGTCAAGATTATCGGCATCGGCAACACCTATCTCCACACCACCATCGGCGGCGTGGATCCCGAGACCGGCGAAGACGCCGGCAACCCTGTCACCTACATGGTGCTGGAGAGTCTGGCTCGCCTAAGCCTCCATGACCCCACGATCTCGTTGCGTGTCAACCAGAACACCCCGGACGAGTTATGGGCTCTTGCCTTGGAGACCTCAACCAAGGTGGGCGGACTGCCGCTGTTCCAGAACGACGACATCATCATCCCAGGTGTAGGGAACGAATTGGGCTTCACGCTCGAGGATGCCCGGGACTACGCCATCATCGGCTGCCAGGAGATCACGGGTTCGGGCAACGACTATGCCGCGGCCAACGGCGTGGCGCCTCCGCACGCCTCCATCCACTACAGCAAGCTGCTGGCTATGGCGATCAACGACGGCACGAATCCCTTCAACGGCGAGCAGTGCTCGATCCACACCGGCTATCTGTACGACATGAAGTCCTTTGACGAGGTCAAGGAAGCGTGGCGCAGGCTGGCCAGCTACTTTCTCAAAGCCCAGGTCTCCCTCAACAACTACCTGGAGTACCTGGTTCAGTACCACACGCCGCACCCCATGCTGTCCATCTCCATCGAAGGCTGCATGGAGTCGGGCAAGGACTGCACCTGGGGCGGCGCCAAGTACAACTCGTACGGCGGGACCGCAACCGGCCTTGCCACGGTGGCGGACTCTCTGACCGCCATCAAGTACATGGTCTTCGACAAGAAGCTATGCACAGCCCGGGAGCTCTATGACGCCGTTATGGCCGACTGGGATGGCTATGAGCCCTTGAGACAGCGGATCATCAACGAAGTGCCCCATTTCGGGAATGCCGATCCCTACGCCGACGATCAGATGACCTGGGTGATCAACACCTACTACGACACCTGCAAGGAGTGCTACTCCGCGCGCACCAGGATCTTCAAGGCCGGCCTGTACGGCGCAGCGGACCATGTGGGCCAGGGGTACACCACCTGGGCGACACCGGACGGCAGAAAGGCCGGAACACCCATTGCTGATGCCGCCTCTCCGGTTCAGGGCCGCGACACGAACGGCCCCACCGCGGTGTTTCTCTCTTCGCTCTGCTATGACCACCGCAGATTCATGGACGGCGTGTGTCTGAACATCCGCCTCCATCCGACCGCGCTGACCCGTGACGACGGCATCGCCAAGCTGCGCGACATGGTCAAGGCCTATATGAACAACGGCGGTGCGGAAGCTCAGTTCAATGTGGTTTCGACCGAGGTCTTGCGCAAGGCCCAGCAAGATCCCAACGAGTATCGTAGCCTAGTGGTCCGCATTGCCGGCTACTCCGCCTACTTTGTGGAGCTGACCCACGACTGCCAGAACGACCTCATTTCCCGCCATGAGAACGTGATATAGGGGGTTCGACAACCGAGCGCACTGAGCCCTCGAGGAGAACC